>CAUQCZ010000092.1:0-5242 GCA_963516335.1 uncultured Campylobacter sp.
CTCGTAGTCAAGCCCGATTTTCGTCGCGGCCTCGTAGCAAATCGCGCTAAGAAGCCCCGCAAAAAGCCCAGCGACCATATCGTCGCCCATCACGCCAAGCCCGCCCTTGACATCCCTATCGATACGGCCGATCACGGACGGCTTCCAGATATCAAATAGCCTAAAAAAAGCCACCGAGAGCGCAAACTGCACCGCCGTAGCGCCGCTAATTGATATCGCTAGCCAAACACCCGCAACCTCGTCTATCACGATGCTGCCGTGATCGTGCACGCCGGTTTTTGCCTCATAGTCGTCGATAATCTTTATGCTATACAAAAAAAGGCAAATCGAAACCAAAAATAGCGTGAAAGCTGGCAGGATCGTCAAAATCCCAAACGCCGCGATAGCGCCCGCTAGCGAGCCGACCGTGCCAGGAGCCTTGGGGCTTAGGCCGGCGCCGAAAAACGTTAAAAACAACCTTTGCATAATTTTCCTTGAAATCAAATTTAAATCATCATCGGCGCATTTTACTCGCCGATTTTTAGCGCGATTTTAGCAAATTTAGCTTGCAAATTTCAAAATTTGGGCGCTAAATTTGCGGCAAGCTCGGATATTTCCAAATTTGCAGGCGCGAGCGGCTAAATTTGAAGCAAAAGCATAAATTTTACCCAGGCTTCTGGCTCGTAAATTTTGACGGCAAGCACACCCGCGCCCTGCGCAAAAACCCGCACCTTTAAAACGTCAAATTTTCGCCAATACGGCACGACGTCTCTTACAAACAAAGCCGCAGCCTAACACCATAAATCAACAATACTAAATTTCGAGTTTTTACGGCGCGGGTCTTGGCAAGTAAAATTTAAAGCCCGAATTTATAAAAAGCTCGGTTATAAATTTAAGCGCAAAATTTTAAGCGCAGTATCACGAGACAAATTTAAATGCCTTGCTTTGCCTACGGCTCAAATTTAGCAAAGCTAAGACGCGTGCTAAATTTACCGACTCCATTAAAAATGCTCGCGAAACAAGCCGCTTTTACCAAAACCGCTTAAAGCAAATTTAGCTTAGCGACGTAGTCTGATAAAGCTTCATTAATTTTTCGTAAAATTCCCTCTCCGTCTGCTTTTCTAGCAGTCCGTTGCTAGGAAAAAGCTCGTCGCAAAGCTTTTGGATATTTTCAAATCTGTTCGGAAAAAGCTCGCTTAGTATCATCGCCGAGACGTCGCGGCGCATAAGGATCGCAGGCGGCAAGATGCCTGAGAGCAGCAAGGTTTTTAGCGTCTGGGCGTGGTATTTGATATGGTGGTGCTGTCCGTGCGGGCAGGTCTTGGTGCTAACTAGCGTTTTGCATTCGTTGCAATAAACAAGCTCGGGTAGCACGACTATCTCTAAATTTAGATCGTTTTTGTATCGTTCTAGCACCGTGTGAGCGACGTTGTGATCGTAAAACATCCCGATACCCGCGTGATTTTGACCGACTACGAGCTTATCGGCACCCAGCCTATGCGCCGCGATGCACTCTAGCGTCGGATTTAGGTGCGAACTAAAGAGGCTGGAGTTTTCAAACGGTACGATGATTAGGCGATTTTGCGGGATGTAGTTTTGGATGAAGTATTCAAGCACTCTTTTTTTGAGCGCAAAGCTCATCACCTCGTCCGCGCCGTGGCTTTTTAGCAAAAAAAGCAACACCAAATCAGCCTTGTCTATCGTCATCCTGATCAGGCGTTCGTGCGCGCGGTTAAACGGCTCTGCGGTTAGCATGATAGCCGTGATTTTTTGCGCGTTTTGCTCCTTTTTAACGGTCTTAATACGCTCCTTTACCTTTTCTAGCGCGCTGCCGTAGATTTTTATCTCGCCGCTTATAGCTAGCTTGCCGCAGCATTGCCGCGCCGACTCGGTTTCGTTAGCGCGAAAGATATTTTGCGCGCTTTTGGTTTCATGAAATTTAAACGAGCCGCTTACGTTTATATGCCCGACAGGCTCGCCGCTAGAGTTTATCAGCTCTATCTTCTCGCCTTTTTGCGCGTTTTTTATCGTTTCTTGATTGCGCTTACCTTGCGGCGCGAATACGAAAGCATAGGGCATCGGCTCGCCGCCTAAAAAGCCCGTTTCATAAACCTCGTTCGCCTCTTTTTCGTTCATCAGGCGGTTAAATTTGCTAAAAATTTGATTTTCTATGAGATCAAGCGCCCCGAAAGCCTCGTCGTTTATCAGTATGCTATTTTTTCTTGGCGACGTCATATTTTTTCCTCTTTTCCCAAAGCGATTTGCGCGAGATGCCTAGCTTTTTGCTAAGCTCGGTGTCGGGGTATTTGTCCTGATAGTTTACGATGATGTGCTTGATGTAGTCGTCGATCGTTAAAATTTCGTCGATTTGGAAATTTTTCTCGTCGCTTGAGATGTTTAGCGTCTCCATCGGCGCTTCTTCGTTCGGATTGGTCGAACTAGCGATAAGCTTGCGTTTGGCCGCGAGAGAGACGATCTGATTTTTGGCCTCTTGGCGTAAAATTTGAAAATTTGAAAAATATAAAAGCGTGCGCGGATTTGCCGCGGCTACGGCTTCTACGTCGATGCCTGGCTCTAGCGGGACGTATTTGAAGCTCAAATTTAGAGCCTTTGCGTACTCAAAAACGAAATTATCGGCGTTTATCATTTTATTGCACTTGATGAGAAGCGGTAGCTTTATGCGCTTAAAGTCGAAATTTAGCGCCGAGACAGCCTTAAAATGATAGTTTAGGTAGTCTTGATAGGTTTTTATAAATGTTTGCAGGCGTCTAAACTCCTCAAAGTGTTTGATCTTTCGCACCAGCTCCTCGATCATAAACGGCTTTTGTATGTAGTCGCTAGCACCCGCTTTTATCGGGATCGAGACGGTGTCGTTGCTGATGTACGTGATGAGCAGGATGACGACAGAGTCTTTAAATTTTTGTATGATTTTTAGCGTGTCGTCGCCCGCAAACGCGCTAGAGAGCAGCACCACGTCAAAGTGCACGTCCTTAGCGCCCTCCTTTGCCCTCTGCTCGGACTCGCTTTTCATCGCCTCCGCCGCGCTCCTTGCTATTTCGCACTCGTAGCCTAGATTTTCTAGCTTTGATGCGATGCTTTGGGCTAGGTAGATTTCGTTTTCTATTATCAAAACTCTCATTTTTTTACTTTCGTCGTTTTATTTTTGCATCCAGTCGTAAATTTTTAGACTCGCCGACGCCGTGGCGGCTATGCCCTCGCCTCGCCCCGTAAAGCCTAGCTTCTCGGTCGTCGTGGCCTTTACGTTTATGCGGCTCGGGGTTAAATTTAGCGCATTTGCGATGTTTATTTCCATCGCGGATTTAAATTTACTAAGCTTTGGCCTCTCGGCGATAACGGTGACGTCGGCGTTTATCAGCTCAAAACCGACGCTTTGAACAAGCCTATATGCTTCTTTTAGTAACATAGCCGAGTCGGCGCCCTTAAATTTATCGTCGGTGTCGGGGAAATGCTCGCCTATATCGCCCAGCCCGGCCGCTCCTAGTATCGCGTCGATGAGCGCGTGGATAGCCACGTCGCCGTCGGAGTGGGCCTTTAAATTTCTTTCAAAAGGGATTTTTTCGCCGCCGATTGTTACGAAACTTCCCTCTTTTTTCTCTTCTTCAAAGGCATGCACGTCAAAACCGTTGCCGACGTAAATTTCGTTTGAGGGCGCGCTAAGGCCGCAAATTTTGGCTAGATCGTCTTTAAACGTAATTTTTCTCGCGTTTTCATCGCCTTGTACATACCAAATTTTACCGCCCGCAGCCGCTATCGCCGAGCTATCGTCGGTGCAAATTTGACCTGATTCTAGCGCGCTTTTTAGCATCGCCGTACGCGAGAGCTGCGGAGTTTGGATGAGCTTGATCTGCTCTCTATCTACAGCATTGGCACCCAGATAAACGGTATCGGGTACTTTTAGCGCAGGCACGACGCAGTCGGCGTTTTGGATGCCGCCTATTATGCGAGAAAAAAGCTCTGCGCTAATCATCGGACGAGCGATGTCGCTAACCAAAACAAATTCGCTTTGAACGAGTTTAAGAGCGTTTTTTAGGCTCTCTTGACGCGTCGCGCCGCCTTTTACGAAGCGATACGACGGTGCAAATTTGCTCATATATTTTTCCTCGTTTGAGGCGATGATTATCTCTTTAAAAGCGTAATGCGAGCTTAAATTTTTAGCGGCAAAGAGCCATAGCGGATCGCTTCCGACGCGCAACCACTGCTTTTTAACGGGCATTTCAAAACGGCTAGAGCTTCCGGCTCCGAGCATTATCAGCGTAACGTCTAGCAAAATTTCTCCTTTGGCGAAGTGTTACGATATTATACAGATAAAAAGCTTGTTTTTATCTTTTTTGAGTAATATTAGAACCAAAATTTTAAGGAGCGAAACATGAAAGAATTTCGGGTCAAATTTGACTCTGCCGACAAAACTCCGACGCAGATGTACTACGCTAAAAAAGGCGTCATAACGCCCGAGATGAACTACGTAGCGCAGACTGAAGCGCTAAATCCCGAGCTCGTTAGAAGCGAGGTCGCCACGGGCAAGATGATAATCCCAGCCAACATCCATCACGAAAATTTGCTCCCGATGGCGATCGGCAGGGAGGCCAAAACCAAAATCAACGCAAATATCGGCAACTCAAGCCTAAGCAGCGATATCTGCGCCGAGCTTGAAAAGCTGCAAATTTGCCTAAAATACGGCGCCGATACGGTCATGGATCTAAGCACGGGCGGCGATCTGGATGCGATTAGAAGCGCTATAATCGCAAATTCGACCGTCCCCATAGGTACCGTGCCGATGTATCAGATCATCCACGATATAAAAGAGGTCGAAAATTTGACGGCGGATGACATCCTAAAAACGCTCGAAAAACAGGCGCGCCAGGGCGTTAGCTACTTTACGATACATGCTGGCTTTTTACTCAAATTTATGCCGCTAGTCGCAAAACGCAAGATGGGTATCGTTAGCCGCGGCGGTAGCCTAACTGCTAGCTGGATGATGCACCATCATAAAGAAAATCCGTTTTACGAGGCCTTTGACGATATTTTAGAAATTTGCGCCGCTCACGACGTCTCGCTCTCGCTTGGCGACGGACTTCGCCCAGGTTGCCTTTATGACGCAACAGACGAGGCGCAGCTTAGTGAGCTAAAAGTGCTTGGAGAGCTAACACTTCGTGCGTGGCAAAAAGATGTTCAGGTGATGATAGAGGGTCCTGGTCATGTGCCATTAAGTCAAATTGAGTATAATATGAAAATCGAACAAGAG
>CAUQCZ010000093.1:0-5231 GCA_963516335.1 uncultured Campylobacter sp.
CGAAAATTTCGCTCTCACTCCGCGCTGGATCACGAATATATTCGGCCTAGATAAACCTGGCAAGGATACGTTTTTATACGCTAAAGTAGCAGCCAAAGGTCAAGTCGGAAACGCCAAATATCCGTGGGAAAAGCTTGATGCGGTTGATACTTTCAAAGCTTTGATTAAATAATCTCTCAAGCCCGCTAAATTTAACGCGGGCTTAAATTTACCCTCAAATTTAATGCTTTGTATGAAATTTCGCCCCGCTTTACGTCTTAAATTTTACTTCAAAAACCGCACGGTAAAATTTAAAGAGAATTAAGATGCAAACAGAAGCAAACCAAAACGGCAAAGGTAGGACGGTCGGACTCGTTTTGCTCGGGCTTTGCGCTTTTTATTTTATCTGCGCACTAGGTATTTTCGTATTGCCTTTTGACGTGCTGGCTCGCTCGTCTTTGGCTAGAGATTTCGTGGAAGCTATGCTTAAAATTTACCCGGCCGTTGAGAGAGCCTTTTCTCATACAGATTTTACGCAAAAGGCCGCGTTTTATATCGCTTATATGGGGATTATCAAGGTCGTCACGCTTGTCGGTTTCGTAGCGGCTTGCTTGCTGTGCGGCAGTAAAAAACATAGAGCTCGCGTGATGAAACAAGCAAGAAAAGAAAATCCGGTAGTGGGATTTTTTCTTTCATTTTGCGGCATTTTGTGGGCTGGTTTTTTGATAAATATGGATTTTACGGGTTATCATATCGGATATCGTAAGCCAAGAAATTCGCCTGAATACGAATGGGTGCTGAAGTCTCCAGGCGAGCTGTTTTGGCAGATGTGTATTGATTTTATGTTTGTAGTTTTTGTTGCAGCTTGTATATTTTACGCGGCGTTGCAAATTCGGCTGCTATTTCGCAAACGCAAAAACGCCTAAATTTAGCAAATTTATCTAAAAAATTTATCGAACAAGCCCTGTTTTGGCGTTATTATCTCAGACGGCGAGCCGTTTACGCTGTGATAGATGGCTTTGCCGTATTTCGTCGCGTAGTATTTGAGTAAATTTCGCTGTAAATTTGGCTCGGTACTAGGCACGAACCAGCCGTTGTTAGTTACCGCAATCATGACGTCAAATTCACCCTCAAATAGCTCGTCCCTGGTCGCTTCGTAGCAGATCGCGTTTCTGATTTTCAGGCCCTCTATCTCGTAGTCGCTAGGAGTGCTTGCGGTTTCAAAATCCTTCGCTCCGCCGAAAAATATTTTATTTATCAAATCTCGCGCAAACGCCGGCAGCGGGATCTCTTCGCCAAAAGGCACGAGGATAAATTTATCCATCCGCCGCATCTTGCCGCGGTCAAAGAAAAACGCCGAGTTGTAGTTGGTGCCGTTTTCCAGGGCAAGCGCGCCGGCGACGATAGCGATCTTTTGCGATTTTTCGAGTAGTTCGGCGATGAGATTTCGCTCGTGCGTCATATAAACGGGAAAGGCGCTCTCTGGCAAAATAACCGCCCTAAATCCCGCGTTTATCGCCTCGTCTATGACGGCTAAATTTTGATTTATAAACTCGTTTTTTAACTGCTTTTGCCACTTTAGCTCTTGCGGGACGTCGGTGTTTGCTAGCTTGATCTCAAAAGGCAGGGTTTTAAAATTTGGGGTACCATACTGCACCGCGCAGGCTAAAAGCGCGGCAAAAGCGATAAATTTGAAGCGGTTTTTGACGTAAAACAGGCACAAAATCGCGGAGAAAATAAACGCAAGCGCTAGCAAACCGGGCGCAAATATGCCCGGCACGAAGACGGCTTCTAAATTTAGCCAGTTAAAGCCGAAAGGATGGATATTTGAAACTAGGATAAGTAGCAAGGCTTTGAGCCAAATTTGAGCTGGGATACCCGCTATCAAAAACAGCGCACCGTAGATGATCCCGATAGCTAAAATTTCAAGCGGGATGAGGTAGCTAAGCTCGTAATAAACGAGGCTAAAGCTAATCCAGTAAAACCATAAAATCCCAATAAAAAATCCCGTCCAAAAAAAGCTGCGGCGGTCAGATTTGAGTAGCAAATAAAAGCCTGCGATCGCAAAAAACGGCGAGATAAAATTTAAAATTTCGTCGCCTAAAACGTCGGCTAGTATAAAATTTGATATTAAAATCGCGCCGACAAAGGCTTTTATTATAATTTTAGTGCTAAAATAGGGGCTTAAAATTTTTTTTATCAAGGAACCCCATGCAAGAAGGAAATTTCGTAGCTTCATTACTGCCTCTAGTCGTGCTTTTCGCGATATTTTATTTTTTGGTTATCAGACCGCAGCAAAAACAGCAAAAAGCTCATGCCGCGATGCTAGCCGCACTCGAAAAAGGCGACAAGATCATAACTAGCGGCGGACTAATCTGCGAGGTGATAAAACCGGAAGATGATTTTATCAGAGTTAAGCTTAACGATGACGTAATCGTGCGCGTTTCACGCGAATTTATCGCGAGAAAAATAGAAAAAACAGAGACGAAAGTAAATGCGTAACGGCAAAATAACATATAGGCTGATCATCTTTGTTTTGGCTTTGATTTTGGGCATTATATTTTCCGCGCCGTCTTTTACGGACAAGCTAGGCGGCTCTAAAATCAGCCTCGGACTTGATTTGCAGGGGGGACTTCATATGCTTCTTGGCGTCGAAACCGAGGAGGCCGTGCACTCAAAGATCAAGTCGATCGCTGCTAGCGTGAACTATTTTGCGAAAAAAGAGGACGTTTTGATAGATAGTTTTAAAATCCGCGAAGACAAGGTGGACTTTGAGTTGCTTGATGCGGACGAAGCCGCTAAAATCGACGGTATGCTAAAGGATATCAAAGGTCTTAACGTACAAAAAGACGGACTAAAATACTCTATCGGCTTAACCGATGCCGAGAAAGCCGAGACTATCGAATACGCGATAAATCAAGCCGTAGAAACGATCAGAAACCGCCTCGATCAGTTCGGTTTAGCCGAGCCTACGGTAGCAAGACAGGGCAAGGATAATATCCTAGTCGAGCTTCCGGGTATCAAAACGGCTGAGGACGAACAGCGCGCACGCGATCTCATCGCAAAAGCCGCGCACCTCCAGTTGATGGCCGTCGATGAAAAGCGCCAACCGCAGGCAAACTCTATGAGCGAGGCCGAGGCTGAGAGCTACGGCGACGTCATCTATCCGGACGTCAAAAGCGAGCAGATAAAATACGTCGTAAAAAATATCCCCGTCCTTGACGGCGCGATGCTAACGGACGCTAGGGTTGCCTTTGATCAGCGAAACAGCTCGCCCGTTATTAGCTTTACCCTAAATGCCGAAGGGGCTAGAATTTTCGGCGATTTTACCGGCGCGAACGTCGGCAAGCGCCTGGCTATCGTGCTTGACGGCAAGGTTTACTCAGCTCCTTCGATAAACGAGAGAATCGGCGGCGGAAGCGGTCAGATAAGCGGCAATTTTAGCGTCGAGGAGGCTCACGACGTAGCTATCGCGCTTAGAAGCGGCGCTCTTTTGGCTCCGGTAAAAATGCTAGAAAAACGAAGCGTAGGACCAAGCCTTGGCGCCGATAGTATAAGACAATCTATGATCGCGCTAGCCTCGGCTTCGGTTTTAGTAGTGCTATTTATGATAGCTTATTACGGATTTAGCGGCATTTTGGCAAATATCGCCCTTGTCGCAAATATCTTAATATTAGTCGCTGTGATGGCGATGTTCGGCGCTGCTTTAACGCTACCTGGAATGGCAGGTATAGTGCTAACCATCGGTATGGCCGTGGATGCAAACGTCATCATAAACGAGCGTATCAGGGAGCTACTGCGCGACGGAGCCAGCATCGCAACGAGCGTGAAAAAGGGCTACGAAAACGCGATGAGCGCGATCATAGACGCAAATTTGACCACGCTTATCACGTCAGTCGTGCTTTATGCCTACGGTACGGGACCTGTTAAGGGCTTTGCCGTGACGATGGCTATCGGTATCATAGCCTCGATGATAACGGCGATCTTGGGTACTCACGGTATGTTTGATACGATTATAAATAAAATAGAAAAAAGCGGTAACACGCGGTTTTGGTTCGGTTATAAAAGGGTATAAATGCAATTTTTCTCAAAGGCACATGTTTATGATTTTATGAGCAAGCGTTATGCGGCGCTTGCCGTTTCGGCGATACTATTTTTCGGATCGCTTTTTTTAATGGCGACGAAAGGCTTTAACTACGGCATCGATTTTTCAGGCGGTACGCTCATCCAGGTGAAGTACGATAGCGCAGTCTCGCTAGATAAAATTCGCGAGGCTCTGGCAAAAGACGAAGCCTATAAGAACGTGAGCGTTACGGAGTTTGGTTCGGCAGAAGAAGTTACGATTAGATTTTCTGGGACGAACTCAAATTTAGGCAGCGACGTCGGAGCTAGCGTAGCGGGGCTTTTAAAAGATACGGGCAAATTTGAGATCCGCCGTACCGACGTAGTAGGTCCAAAAGTCGGCGACGAGCTACGCGAAAAAGGCGTGATGGCGCTTGCGATCTCGCTCGTGGGGATTTTGATCTACATCGCGTTTAGATTCGAGTGGAGATTTGCGATGGCGGCGGTGGCTTCGGAGATTCACGACGTCGTGATCACGATGGGAGCTATCAGTCTTTTTGCTATCGACGTAAATTTAGACACTCTTGCAGCGATCCTTACGGTCGTGGGCTACTCGCTAAACGACACGATCATCGTCTTTGACCGCATCAGAGAAAATATCAAAAGCAGCAAGAGCACGCATCTTGATACGATAATAAACGAATCGGTCTCCGCGACGCTAACTAGAACGATACTCACATCAGGCACCACGCTCATCACGGTAGTCGTGCTGTTTTTGTTCGGCGGAGATATGATACACGGATTTTCTTTGGCGCTGATAGTGGGCATCGTCATAGGTACGCTTAGCTCGATATTCGTTGCGGCGCCTATGCTTTTGTGGTTTAAATTTAGCGTGGAGAAATACCGCGCAACGGAGGCCGAAAAAGCGCGCGCTCAAAGAGAGAAGCAAAAGCAGCGAGAGATGTTTGAAAAAGGCGCTATATAAGGAGAGGCGATGAATTGGGGTAAGGTTGTTTATATTTTTTTCGCTCTCATGAGCCTAACGACGACGGCAGGATTTTTGTACGACAAAAACGAGATTGCGCTTTTTATAGCCGCGAGCGTAAATTTGATTTCGACGTTGCTAAAAATCGGCGTTAAAAATATCTTTGCCGCCGAGCTTTTCGCTAGTTCTTTGGTGGCTGATTTGC
>CAUQCZ010000094.1:0-5208 GCA_963516335.1 uncultured Campylobacter sp.
ATCCTCGCGTCTCACTATGTTTTTGTCGCCGCAAAACTACCGTTTATAATTGACGTTAGCCACCAAAGCTACGCGCACAAGCTAATCACCGGACGCTGGGATAAATTTGATACGCTTAGAAAATTCGGCGGTATCAGCGGCTACACCAAGCCCTCCGAGAGCAAATACGACTACTTTATCGCCGGTCACAGCTCCACCTCTATCTCGCTTGCAGTGGGCGCGTCAAAGGCGATCAAGCTAAAGGGCGAGGATCGCATCCCAGTGGCCTTTATCGGCGACGGCTCGATGAGTGCGGGTATCGCGTACGAGGCGCTAAACGAGCTAGGCGATATCAAAAATCCCTGCGTCATCATCCTAAACGACAACGAAATGAGCATCAGCAAGCCCATCGGCGCCTTTAGCAACTATCTCTCGCAGATGATGGCAGGGCCGCTGTATCAGAAGTTTAAAAGCCGAGTCGAGAGATTTTTGAGCTATATGCCAGACGGCGCCGCGTATATGGCGCGCAGGATGGAGGAGGGCATCAGGATATTTACGCCGGGGATGTTTTTTGAGGAGCTTGGGCTTGAGTACATCGGTCCCGTAAACGGTCACGACGTAAAGGCGCTTATCGAGGCTTTTAGCGTCGCAAAAGGTATGAAAAAACCCGTCGTCGTGCATGCGCAGACGCTAAAGGGCAAGGGCTACGAAAAGGCCGAGGGGCATCTAGCAAGCTGGCACGGCGTGAGTCCTTTTGATCTGCGAAGCGGCGAAGCTATCAAAAAATCAGCCGCCAAATCGGCCACCGCGCTTTTTGCGGAAAATTTGCTAGACCTCGCCTGTAGGTATGAGGATATCGTCGGAGTTACCGCCGCGATGCCTACGGGCACGGGCATAGACGCTCTGATGGAGAGATTTCCAGATAGATTTTGGGACGTCGCGATCGCCGAGCAGCACGCCGTCGCCTCTATGGCCGCGATGGCCAAGGAGGGCTTTAAGCCGTTTATCGCGATTTATTCTACCTTTTTGCAGCGGGCGTTTGACCAGGTCGTGCACGACTGCGCGATCATGAATCTAAACGTCGTCTTTGCGATGGACCGCGCGGGTATCGTCGGCGAGGACGGTGAAACGCACCAGGGCGCGTTTGACGTGAGCTATCTAAATTTGATCCCGAATTTGACGATTTTCGCGCCTCGCTGCGCCGATAGTTTTAGGCTCGCGATGCATTACGCCTACGCTCACGAGGGGCCTTGCGCTTTTCGCTATCCGCGCGGAGCTTTTGCGCTGGCGCAGGGCGAATTTGAGGCGCGCGAGCTAAAGCTCGGCAAGAGCGAGATTTTGGTCGAGGGCGGCGGCGAAGCGGCATTTATCGCTTACGGTAACGCCGTAGGCAAGGCAAACGCCGCGCGCAAAATTTTGCTCGAAAAAACGGACGGCAAATTTGACCCGAGCCTCGTTGATCTAGTGTTTGTTAAGCCGCTTGATTGCGAACTTTTGCAAGAGCTCGCGCGCAGGCATAAGATTTGGTACGTCTTTTCCGATACTGCAAAAAAGGGCGGCGTAGGCGAGATTTTGGCCGCGTTTTTACAGGAGCGGCGCATTTTTGACGTGCGCATCGTTAGCTTTGAGTTTGACGACGCCTTTATCCCGCACGGCGCTACTGCTGATGTCGAAAAGGCCCTTGGTATCGATGCGGCAAGCATTTGCGAGAAAATTTTAGCCGAAACGGCGGATCAAATTTGAGCTGAAACGTTTTTACGTGTTTTGGCGAGCGTATCTGGGCGGAAAGGGTGAAAAATTTGAGCGAAACAAATCTTTTTATGCTGGGGCTTGCCGCTCTTGCTTTGATTTACCATGCCTTAAGCGTCACGGGCAAATTTGCGCGCGCTAGGTATACTTTGCTTGTTTTTATCTTCGTTTATCTTTTTATTGGACTGGTTTTGCTGCGGATTTTTGGTTGAATTTATACTAGGTATGCTTTGTAAATTTTGATTTGTGCTAATTTTGCTCGCTGCGATCTTTTGCGCTAAAGAGGCTTAAGCGGGTTTATAAATCACGCCTTCGGTTTGCTAAATTTGTCTCGCATGCAGCTAAATTTAAGCAAAAATACCAAAACGTAATGCGGATTCTTATCTAAGACTAAAATATCGCCTGGATCAAATTTGAGCTATTTTTGCTTCTATCTAGCGTAAATTTTAGCAAATAATAATTTATATTACCAACTATAAAGAAGTTTTAAATAATTTTTTTGTATATTTAGGAAAAAATACCAGGAAAAACGATGAACTATATGGAACTTCTTAAAAATCGCGGCCTCAAAGCCACTCCGCAACGCCTCAGCGTACTAAAAATCCTCGATCGCCACTCTCATCCTACGATCGATGAGCTATACGAAGAGATTTGCGCCGAAAATCCTTCCGTATCGCTAGCGACGGTATATAAAAACCTAAATATGCTTAAAGATGAGGGGCTAGTCGTCGAGGTCAATATGCCAAACCAAAAGGCGCGTTACGATATCTTTAGCCATCCTCATATACACGTGGTTTGCGAAAGCTGCGGGAGCGTGGAGGACTATGATTTTTGCGAGGCGCTGGATGCGTATAAGGAAAATTTGGAGAGAAAATTAGGCAATCTAATCGAAAAGATGAACGTGCTAGCAACCGTCAAGGACTGTAAAAACTGCCGTAGATAGTATCGGCTCGTTTTTGGATTTTTAGGGCTTTGCGGATTTGGCTCGTTTTTGGCTCTATTTTAGCGACGTTTTGGGTTTAAATCGGCTCAATGAAACCTAAGCGGAGCCTACCTTATCTATTTTAGTAAAGTATGTTAGAGTTTTTTTGTAGAGATATCGCTTTGCAAGCGCCTATTTGTTTTTTGTATCTTTGCCGTTATAATATCTAAGCCCTACCTTGCCTTGCTTGCTACTTATAAAAACATAGCTTACATCTTAACTTGCCGCTCATTTTGATGACGTTTTTTCGGTAAAGGCATAAATTTAACTATCGTTAAACGTAAACGGCGCATAGGATTAAATTTTGATAGGCCCCATATCAGACGAGCTAAGCGCGTAAATTTAAAAACAAAAACAGAGGTCTTTTTTCTTTTAATTCGTCTAAAAATATTATCTAACTTTATAAAGCGTACCGATATCGCTTAGACTAAAATATATAGAATATTATAAAAATATTAAAAAATAAATCTAATATAAAAATCTTGCCTAAGATCAATAATTTTAATAGAAAATCTCAAAATCTGTGCAATAAAAAATCTAATAATTTTTGTATTTAGTATTACGTATTATCATATAAAAACTACTTTACAAAGTAAAAATAGCGTTATGATAGGCATTAGAGGCTATTTGATATTATTTTTTATTATAAAAAATCTTATTACAGTATTGACAATGATTATCTTATAAGCTATAATGCCAACATAAATTTTTTAAGTTTAGGGAGCAAATATGAAAGCATTTTCTCTATCTAGACTAACGGCCGCAATATTGGTTCTTGCTAATTCAGCCGTAGCCGCAGAAGATATAACGCTTGGAGAAGTCGCGGTAACCGCAAACAAAATCAGTGAAAATTTAAAGGACGTGCCTCAAAGCATCAGCGTAGTAAATAGCTCCGAGCTAGAGGAGCGAGGCGTAAAAAACGTAGAAGAGCTAGTAAAAACCATACCAAATATCACGGGCGTGGGCGGGATGTATGAGGGTATAAGCACCAGAGGGCTCAATCCTTCGATATATACGAGTTCCAATCCCGTCACGGTCTACGTCGGTGGCATAGCGCAGAGTAATAAAGACGCAGCCTATATCCCCATAACCAATATCGAACGTCGAGGTTTTACGAGGTCCTAGCAGCGCTATCTACGGCAAAGACTCGATCGGCGGTATCATAAATATCGTCCTAAAAGAGCCCGACAACGAGTGGAGCGGTAGCGTAGGCGCGGAATATGGCTCGCGCAAATACATGCTAGGACTTTTTGAGGCTAGCGGCGCGCTGATCGACGATAAGCTATTTTTAGGCTTAAACGGCTCGGCGTCTAAAGAAGACGGCTGGATCATAAACGATCTAAACGGCGAAAAAGCCAACGACAAGAAAAACTACAACTTCGGCTTAAATTTAAAGATAGTGCCGACTGATCGTCTTACTGTTAAAATTCGAGGCGACGTTTTTCACCGACAAGACGATTCGCTCGATGAGCTTTTTATCCCAAAGTCGAGATTTGGCAACATCTCAAAAGACGAAGCCAAACATATAAATTTAGAAACTCCGGCCCGCGTTAAGCAAACCTCAACTTCAGGAGCTCTAGACTTAAAATACAAATTCGATAAATTTGACGTAACCTCGGCCACGACCTTTCGCAGGGCTAAAAAAGACGGGCTTTACGATGAGGATTTCGGCAGTAAAATAACCTATCTCGATCCCGACCACTACGGGCTGGTTACCTTTTTAAACTCTAAAAACGATACATTTTCGCAGGAGCTTAGATTTAGCGGCACGGACGAGCAAAGCTTTAAATGGGTCGGCGGACTTTATTTTGAAAACGAAAAGCAAGTCTTCGGCCCTATCGGCGATCAGTACGGAGATAGCGGTA
Source organism: uncultured Campylobacter sp. (assembly GCA_963516335.1). GTDB lineage: Bacteria > Campylobacterota > Campylobacteria > Campylobacterales > Campylobacteraceae > Campylobacter_A. The sequence continues at coordinate 4,576 of CAUQCZ010000094.1, forward strand.
GGACGATAGTGGAGGACTGGCCGTCGGTAAACCGCGCCCAGACGATGTCGGCGTTCGGTCAAATAATCTATCCCGTTACGAGTAAATTCGACGTGACGCTAGGCGGTAGGTTGCAACAGATCAAAAAACATACTAAGGTCGATTATTTCTCGTACGAGCTTGGGCGAAACCCAGGCGCGCCGGTATTTTCGATGGATGAAAAAGAGACGTTTAGGACGTTTTTGCCTAAAATTGCGCTCGGATACGACATCACCGACGAGCTAAACGTCTATGCGATGTATTCAAAGGGCTATTTAGCGGGCGGTTTTAACTTCTACACCACGGGCGGTAGCAGAGAAGATAATAAATTTGATGCACAGACGAGCGATGACTATGAAATCGGCGTAAAAGGCTCGTACGATAATTTTAGATTTTCTACGGCGCTATTTTATATGGCTATCAAAGGCACGCATATATTCTACACCGACCCGAACAATACTAATATCTACTACGTCGCAAACGCCGATAAAGCGACATCGGTGGGCGCCGAATTTGAGGGCGTCTTAAGAGCAAGCAAGGAGCTTGATATAAATTTAGCCGCAAGCTTGCTAAAGACCAAATACGGTGACTATATCAACAAGGACGGCTCAAACA
>CAUQCZ010000095.1:0-5204 GCA_963516335.1 uncultured Campylobacter sp.
TATTAGAACTACCGATGATAAAAGAGATGTTTTTCAAAAATGCTATATTTCTGCTATTGTACCGTATTGTCTTTTTTTGATAAATATTTGGGGTAATTGCGAGATTGATTATCTATCAGGGTATGAAGTAGGTCAAAATATAGATATTTTGTCTGATTGTATTATAAATTTAGAAGACGATTTAGAGAAATTAATTTTTTATTCATTTGAAGAAGGCTTTGTTAAGCCAGACTCAAAAATGAGTCAAGAGGTAAGACAAAAAATAATAGATGCAGTTAATAAAAATTTAGATATCGCATAAAAAGCAATTTTGTAACCAGTATCTCAATCTCTTTAGTATTTGTATTTTTAAAGATATTATTTAAAACTTATATTCGTAATATCTACTGTTTTAGACAAGCTATAAATGTTTATTTTCATACTTATCAACTTCTAATAAAATATATACAAACGGCTCTTGACCGCAGTTTCAAGCGGAGTTTTATAAAATTTCGCTAAAATCGCGTTTAAAATCTACTTAAAAGGCAAATTTTGAAAGGAATTATACTTACCGCAGCTATCCTTGCGGTCGGGCTTTATGCGTATTCGTGGCACTTTTTGATCACGGTTTTGGTGATTAGCTTTCTTATATTTTTCCACGAGCTTGGCCACTTTCTCGCCGCTCGCATGCTAAAAGTAGGCGTACTAAAATTTAGCGTGGGCTTTGGGCAAAGCGTCTACTCAAAAACCATCGGCGGCACCGAGTATGCCATCGGCGCGATACCTCTTGGCGGCTACGTTAGCCTAAAAGGACAAGAGGACTCCAAACCGGGGCTAAAAAACGAGGACACCGACAGCTACACGAGGCTTAGCCCGCTAGGACGCATTTTTATACTTTTTGCGGGGCCGTTTTTTAACTTTGCTTTGGCGTTTCTTATCTTTATCGCGCTTGGACATATCGGCGTAGAAAGACTAGCTCCAACTGTGGGCAAGGTGCTGGAAAACTCTGCTGCGGCGAGTGCCGGACTGCAAAAGGGCGATAAAATTTTAAACATAAACGGTATCAAAATCAGCGAATGGGACGAGATAAGCAAAAACGTAAATTTAACCTCCACCGCGATCACGCTAGAGCGCGCCGGCGAAATAAAAACGATAAATTTGACACCTAAAATCGGGCAAAGCATGACGATATTTGGCGAAAAGATAGAAAAACCGCTCATCGGCATTTCGCCCTCAGGCGAGGCCGTCACGATACGAAACACCGGCTTTAGCTCGCTCAAATTTGCGCTCGTTGAGACCGTAAACGCCTCAAAGCTCATATTTACTGGGCTTGAAAAACTGATAGTCGGCGTCGTACCGCTAAAAGAGATGGGCGGCATCATTCAAATCACCGACATCACCTCAAAGGCCGCAGGCATCGGCGTCTCGACCCTACTCATAATCGCAGCGCTGATCTCGGTAAATTTAGGCGTGCTAAACCTACTGCCTATCCCGGCGCTTGACGGCGGACATATATTTTTCAACCTTTACGAGCTCATTTTCCGCCGCGAGATGAACGAAAAAGTCTATATCGGCCTCACTTACTGCGGCTGGGCGTTTTTGCTCTGCCTGATGGCGTTTGCGACCTTTAACGACGTGATGCGCATAAGCGGAGCGGGACAATGAAACTAGCACAAATTTTAGAACGCATCGAAAACGCGCGCACGAGCGAGGCCGTAAAGCTAATCGCCGTGAGCAAAAACGTAACGACGAAAGAGGTTTTGGAGCTTTTTAGGCAAGAGCAAACGAGCTTTGGCGAAAACCGAGTGCAAGAGCTCAAAAATAAGAGCGAAATTTTATCAAATTTGCCGATCGAGTGGCACTTCATCGGGCGACTTCAAAGCAACAAAATAAACCACCTGCTAGCGCTCAAACCCGCTCTTTGGCAAAGCTGCGAGAGCGTAGAGGCCGCGCTTGCTGTGGATAAAAGGCTTGTTTGCGAGCTGCCTTGCCTATTGCAGATAAACTCCGCGCGCGAAGACACGAAACAAGGTATCTTGCCAGAAGCCGCCGAGACTACGTTTTTACAAATCGCGCAGGAGTGTAAATTTCTAAAACCAATCGGCGTGATGAGTATCGGCGCGCACGTAGATGACGAAAAGGTCGTGCAAAAGAGCTTTGAGACTACGCGTAAAATTTACGAAAATCTGCAACCTCGCGGTGCAGAGATTTGCTCGATGGGCATGAGCGGCGACTTTGAACTAGCGATAAAATGCGGCTCGAACATGATTCGTTTGGGATCGATTTTATATAGCTAAGCTCGAATTTACGCGAGCGCTAAAAATGCAAATGGATAAAAACAAGCTAAATTTTATAGAAATATGCGGCGTTTTGCTCTGCGTCGCCGTTATTTTTGCCGTTAGCCTCTCTGGCGACGAAGACGCGCGCGTTTTTACGCTTTTGGTCGCCGCAAATATCCTAATATGCGCCGTTTGCGTGTTTTTTCGAGCTATTAGAAAACGCGGTTACTTGATGCTTTTAAAAATTTTAATCGCAGCAAATTTACTGATTTGCTTTAATATGGAAATTTATCGCGGGATAATACTTTTTTGGATTACCGTATCTTCGCCGATTGCCGCGTACATAGCGTTTTTATACATTCTAAGCAGATTTACCTTTTCCCTAGCAAGCCGTAAATTTAAAGACGGCAAAAACGACGCATAAATCCAAAAAAGGAGCCAAAATGGGCTACGACGTGAGTTATCATCCCATCAACGAAAACGAGATCAAGCAGTGGTATTTTGATGCGTTAAAAAGCGCGCGAGAGGGCGACTGGTCGGTCGCGCAAGGGCTCGCAAAAGAGTACGGCATGGAAGATTTTTACGCACAAAAATACATCTATACTCTTAAAATCGCGCTTGAAACCAAAGATGACGAGAGCTTTGCGCTCGGTCACGGCTACATACTCGCCGCCGTGCAGGGTTTTTTTAGAAAATACTTCTATACGCGCGGTACGGCGTTTGGCTTTTTGGCGCAGGAGCATGGCGAATTTAAGCGGTATCTAAGCGACATAAGCGGCGTTATACCGCCTGAAATAAAAGCTAAATTTACGGGCGAATTTGACGGAAGCTACTCATCGGGCGCGTTTATAAGCGCGGCAAATTTGGCTAAATTTTGGCGCGACTATAACGCAGGCGGCGAGATCAAGCGCAAAACGGACGAGTTTTACGCGCAAAATTTGCCCGCATTTTTGAGCGCGGTTAAATTTAGCATAGAAAACGGCTACGGACTGTTTGAAGCAACCGACGTCATCGTGCCAAATCCGCTTGATCTAAACAGCTCCGAATGCTACTCAAACCTTTTTAACTGCGACCCCCAAGGCGCGCTTATCTATGCCGACACGGCGGCGCAGCAGCTAAGCGAAGCGATGAAACTGGATAAAAAGAAAAACGAAAGCGATAAAAACGAAGGCTCGGGCGGCTTTTTCGGCGCTATAAAAAGGCTTTTTGGCAAGTAAATCACATAGGTCAAACATTAGATTTCGTAAAAATATTCGGGAGGTTAGAAGCCATTTTGGAAAATTAAATTATAACTTGTCTCCGTTAAATTTAAAAACGTCTCTTCTGCAAAAACATTTCTAACACCGCTTCTCTTGCGTAAAATACGGGAAATTTACGATATAAATTTCCCATACCGCGTATTTGATATTTTATTTTAAGCTTAAGTTTTATTTTTATACTTATACTATATAATAATAAAATTTTAAATATTAAGCACAAATATTTAAAAAATTTAACCCAAAGGTGTGAAAATGTCTTTAACTCAGTCTCAAATTTCAGGACTTTACGTCGCTCTATTCGGTAGAGCTAGCGAAGGCGCAGGCAATGAAGCCTGGCTAAAATCGGCAAACGCAAATAATTTAAAATTATCCAGCGTTGCAAATTTGATGTTAGATACGACGGCATCGAAGGAATTTTTCGGTAAAAGCCTAGAGAGCAATGAAAATTTTATCAAGCATATTTACGCTACTTTGCTAAACAAGGATGAAAATACCGATCTGGGCGGTAAAGCCGGCTGGGTAAAAATGCTCAACGATACAAACGATAGAGGCCACGTCGTAAGCGAAATTTTAAAGGCGGCGCTAAATCCGGTACATGCGCAAAGCGCGGATGCTGCTACGAGAAACGCCCATAAAATGCTGATAAATAAAATAATCGCATCAAACGTCGTAGCCGATAGTATAAAAGACGTGCCTGAGGGTGACGTAAAAATAACCCTAAATTCATTTTTAAAAATAAACGATGCGGTAACGGCAACATCCTCTGCCGAAGATATAAAAAACGCTATCCTAAGCAATAAATCAAATTTGACTCTAGACGGAGTAAAGCTAGACGAATCGATAAGTAAAAACGACAAAATATCGGTAATATCGCAGGTAACGGGTAAGAGCCAAAGTGAGATAAAAAAAGAATTTCCAAACTACGATAAAGACTACTCTGTGACCCCAAGTCCAAAACCGCTCCCAAATCCGGATCCAAAACCGACCATAGAAAAAGTCGACGTTAAGACATTTTTGAAAAAAATCGCAAGCCACGCGGACGAAAATACTTCGTTTTCTATAGAGGATGAAGCCGGAAATATACAAAGCAATATAGATAAAATCGCATCAAATTTAAAATACGTTTTATCGATCAAATTTAGCGGAAGCTTCACTTTAGACGCGAACAAAACCTCCGTAAAACTGCTAGATAAAATTTCCGAAGGTAAAATTTGGCTACAAAACGCGACCAAAGATCATTTAGATCTGATAAAAAGCGCGCCCGTAGAGAAATTTTTTATAGACGATAGCAAGGATTTTACGCTAGATATCGCTACTTTCGTATCTTTAAAACATAAAATCGCAAGAGGCGATAAATTTACGCTAAAAGATACTTCGGCAAATATCGTTAAAAACTTCGATCAAATAAAATCCCTCGTAGATAGCGTCAAAACCCTAGATAGCTCCGATAACAGCGAGATAAAGCTAATAAAAGCCCAGTATGACGTCATAAAAGACCTGGTATCGCAGGACGATAAAGATAACAACGTCTATAAAGTCGAGGAAAAAACAGGCAAAGCGACTATGACTCCTACCGACGTAAAAGACGGTAAGGCTTTTGCTTGGGAATACGTAAACGATAGCACTGGAATAACATATAAAATACAATTTGGCAAAAGGGACGCTCAGCCCGAAAACTCGGATATAA
>CAUQCZ010000096.1:0-5129 GCA_963516335.1 uncultured Campylobacter sp.
TGGACGTTTGCTACGCTATCTACCTCGACCGTATCGTCTCCGCCGCCTAAAGTAGCAGTAGAGTTTGCGACGTTTTTTAGCTTGAGGCTGGAAAATCCGCCTTCAAAAGCGCTTGAATCAAAATTCGTAAGAGCCGTTTGTGCGGAGAGATCCATGGTTAAATTTCTCATGCCGCCGTCTACTTTGACCTTGGTTAGCGACGTGATGTTGCCTACGTCTAGGCTGCCTTCTTTGCCCGCTTTGGCGTGTAAATTTAGCGTTTTTACCTTATCGGCCGCGCTTGAAGAGAGTTTGGCCGTGGCGTGTGCGGAGTCCTGGGCGTAAGACATCGTTAGATCCACGTCTTGTTCGTCGGTTTTTATGGAGTTTGAGCCGAAATTTACGTCCGTTACGTCGATCTTTTTAGCTTTTGCCGCGACGATATCTGAGGCTAGGGCTAAATTTGCCAGCGTTAGTTCGGCTGCGTTCGTATTAGCGTAGGTTAGGGCGTTTGAGTCGCGCTTTAGGTCGATATTTACCTTTTTGATCGCTTCGCCCGTGGTTACGGTCGTAGCCCCGCCTGCTTGGAGTTTTAGGTTTTGGGCTTTAGCGACGTTTACGTTTGCGGTGCCGTTTGCCGACACGTCTACTTTAGTAGCTTCGGCGGCGTTTAGCACGACGTTTCCTTGCGACATTATCTGCGTTTCCTTCGCCTGCGCCGCGGTTAGCTCTACGTCGCCCGTGGTGTCAATCTTAACCTTGTTTGAGGTGTTAGTCTCGGTGATTTTAACTTTGTCGATAGTAGAGATGCTTAAATTTTCAAAGCCGTAGTTAAATTTGACGCCGCTTGCGTTAAATTTAACCTCCGAATCGATATTTAAATTTTCGATTTGCTTGACGCCTTTTAGAGCGTTGGTTAGCTCCGTGTCGGTTAGTTCGGTGGAGTTCGTGTTTCTAAGCACGGTTAAATTTAGCGTGTCTTTGCCGGCTCCGGCCTCTACTTTATCTAGCGGAGAGAGCGTTGATTTTCTATCGCCGCTGCCTTGATAATACTTCGCCGTGAAAGTGTCGTCGCCTGCGGTGCCGGTTATATTATCGACGTCTTCGGTTAGGGTTTTGCTTACGCCCGCGTTTGCTAGCGCGTCTACTCTAGCCTTTTGCTCTTCTAAATTCGTAGCGTTAGTCGTGCGTATGATCTCTTGAAACGGAGCGTAGTTATAGCCGCCGTTGCCGTCGCTATCGATGTTGCCGATCTTTTGCGCCATGTATGCGGCGATCGCGGATTTGTTTTCAAATATCTTAGCCGCCGTAGGGTCTGCGGCTCTTGCTTCTGCTGACGCGGCCACCTCAAAGAGTTTAGCCAGCGTCTCGCCCCTTGAGTGTCCGGCCTCTAGATGGCGCACCCACGCGTCTATGCCGCTTGGATCTTGGGAGTAGTCTTTGCCCAGGATATTTTTGTAGATATTTTCCACGTAACCTCTGTTGGTGTCGATGCTGCCGTTAAAATACGACTGAACGGCCGGAGAGCGCAGCATATCGTCTGCTAACTGAGCCTGCGTTTTGTTCGCGCCTGCGGCGACCCATGCTCTAAGACCCGCGCCTTCGGGTGCTCTGTTAAATAATGCCACATAAAGTTGGGCTACTTGTGCTTGCGTAATTGCCATGTCGGCTCCTTAAAAGTGAATTTTAGCTTAAGTGCTAACGTCTAACGAATAAATGTATCGGCTATTACGTAAAATCAATGCAACTATTATAATAGCGATAGACTATTCGTCGTAGAAATATAAGCAATATCTATTCCAATAATGCCAAAATCTTAAAATAAAAAATTAAATACTCTGGCACTTTTTAATATTTTTTTAAGTATAAAAGGACTACAATCACATTCTTGATGTTTGAGTTACTGGTTAAGGTAAATTTTGGGTAGAGCGATTAGAGAGATAAAATCGGAAATGGTTTTGATAAAACAAAAAGGAAGCTTTTTTAGCGACGAAAGCGAAAAAGAGCTTTACATTGAGATTTTGAACTCTTTGGCTCAAAAGCACGATATGGAGATACTGGGCTACGTTTTGGAGTCCGGTTCCGTATCGCTGTTTTTAAAATCCCTAAACATACCTAAAATAATGCAGGAACTAAACAGCGCCTTTATACGAAATAGAAACAAAAAAAGAGGCTTCGTTCAAGAAAGCGATATAAAAAGGTACGAGATAAGGAACGTTTTTATAAACGAATTTGAAGACGTCTTGGCATTCTTACAAAAAAGCGGCGGATATACCTTTAAAAATATCGATAAAAATTTAAGTTTAGCAAAAAGAATAGAAATTCAAAATTTTAAAAAAAGGACAGAGATGAAAGTGGTTGCTTTAAATTCAGAAGTACATAAAGGGTTGTCTTATCACCAAGACGAGTTACCGAATTTTCCGTTTGCGGAGATAGTCGCCAGCGAGGCGTTTTTTTGCGATAGGGACTTAGCGATAGTTTTTACAAACGACGTAGTGCCTAAGCTTTTGGTGCTGCTAGGCAGAAACGAAAATTTAATCATAGATAAAGATTACAAAGGATATGTACCTGCAATAATGCAAAACTATCCGTTTACAGTAGCTAAGGTAGAAGACCAAACTATCCTTTGCGTCGATGAAGACGCGCCTCAGCTAAAAGGCAAAGGCGAGAAGCTATTTAAGAAAAACGAAGAGCCTAGCGATTTTCTAAAAAATACCATCACGGCTATCCAAAACTATAATGCCGAGCTAGCCGCGACTCAAAAAGCGCTCGAAGAAATCAAAAAGGCCGGAATTTTGATAAACAAAGAACTAACGGTATCGGACAACGATAAAAAAATAACTCTAATAAAGGGATTTTCGGTCGTAAGCAGAAAGAAGCTAAACGAACTTGACGACGCGACCTTGGCCGATTTTGCGAGAAAAGGCTATATTAGCTTGATAGACGCGCACATCAGGAGCTTGTCGAATTTGCAAAATTTGGCGGCTAAAATTTTAGAAAACGAGAGCAAAACGGCAAATGAAAATAAATGAACTAAAAGAGAGCATTAAAAAGTCCAAACGCGTAATTATTTACGCGGGACTTTTTAGTATGTTCATAAACGTCTTGATGCTGACCTCGCCTTTATATATGCTTCAGCTCTACGGCAGGGTCGTAACTTCAAGAAGTCTTGATACGTTATTTTTCCTAACCCTTATCGTTATATTTTTGTATCTTTGTATGGCTCTTTTTGAAATTTTACGTTCGAGGATACTCGTAGTATTTTCAAACCAACTAGATCTTAGGCTATCAGAGCGCGTTTACGATGCGATATTTAAGCTCTCGGCCAGGCAGCCGGGCAGAGTCTCGTCTCAGCCGATGAGAGATTTAAATACGATAAAGCAGTACCTTAGCGCAAACGGCGTGTTTGCCTTTTTAGACGCTCCGTGGCTACCTTTTTATATCCTTATACTATTTTTCTTTCACCCTTATTTCGGATATTTTAGTATCGTAGCGGCGATTATTTTATTTGCGCTTGCGCTTTTAAACGAGGGCGCGACTAAAGAAGGACTAAAAAGGTCAAACGACGCTTTTAACGCCGAGACTCGCTTCGTGGACTTAAATTTGCGTAACTCCGAAGTCATCCAAGCGATGGGAATGAACGGAAATTTAAAGAAAATTTGGCATAAAAAGCACAACGAATTTTTAGAAGCCCACTCCGAGTCTAGCGTAAAAGCCGGAATGTACGCAAATATAAGTAAAGTTTTTCGCGTAGTTTCCCAGTCGCTTATGTTGGGTCTTGGCGCGTATTTAGTCGTTTTGCAGGAAGTAAATCCTGGAATGATGATCGCAGGCTCCATCATTATGGGCCGCGCGCTAGCTCCGCTTGATATCTTGATCTCAAGCTGGAAAAGCTATAAAAATACGAAAGAAAGCTATGCTAGACTTTCGCAGTTTTTAGAGGATTTTCCGGCGGATAACGAAAAGCTTAAGCTTCCTGATCCGCAGGGCGATATATTCTTAGAAAGCATAAGCCTAGTGCCGCCTCACGGCAAAGCGCCTACTTTGATGGGGATAAATTTCGAACTAAAAAGCGGCGATATGTGCGCTATCATCGGTCCAAGCGCGGCGGGCAAAAGCTCGCTTGCTAGAGCGATGCTGGGCGTTTGGCCGGTATTTCACGGCGTAGTGCGTATAGACGGAGCCGATATCACGCAGTATAACAGCGATCATTTAGGACGGTTTGTCGGATATTTGCCGCAAGACGTCGAGCTTTTTGAAGGAAATATCGCCGAAAATATCGCGAGATTCGGCGAACTTGACAGCGAAGCGATCGTTCGCGCGGCAAAGCTGGCCAACGTCCACGATATGATATTAAATTTACCCGACGGCTACGAAACTAAAATCGGTATCGGCGGCGCGAGCCTAAGCGGCGGCCAGCGTCAAAGAGTCGCTCTAGCTAGAGCGCTTTATAAAGAGCCTAAGATAATCGTACTAGACGAGCCTAACGCTAGCCTTGACGAGGAGGGCGAGAGAGCGCTTTTTGCTGCGCTTTCCAGCATGAAAGGCAAAGCTACTATCGTGCTAATAACCCATAAGCTAAATATCTTAAATTTAGTGGATAAAATCGCGGTATTAAACGGCGGTAGATTGATGTATTTCGGAGCCAGAGACGCCGTACTCGCCGAGCTTAATAAAGCCAACGCGCAACAAGCTCAAGTGCAGCAAAAACAAAACCGCCCAAGCATAAGCCTTGACGATTCGGAGGAATAAATGATACTTAAGAGTGAAAAAGGCACGGTAAATTTCGGCATTTTCGTTATATTTATGCTCGTGGGAGTTTTTGGGATATGGCTAGGTATGGCGCCCCTAAATAGCGCTGCTGTAGCCGTAGGCAAGATAAACGTCGTAAGCAACAAAAAGATTATACAGCACTTAGAAGGCGGCGTCGTAGATAAAATTTTCGTCAAAGACGGAGACGTAGTCAAAGCAGGCGATCCGCTAGTGGAGATAAAAAACGCCGCATTGCAAAGCGAGATAGGTATCGTTAGAGCCGATTATCTACGCACTAGCGCCATAGTTTCTAGGCTAGAAGCGCAAAAAGACGATGCTAATGAGATCAAATTTAGCGACGATATAAAGCAAATAAGCGGCTATGAAGAGGTCGCTAA
>CAUQCZ010000097.1:0-5073 GCA_963516335.1 uncultured Campylobacter sp.
ATGTATTAGGCACGCCGCCAGCGTTCACTCTGAGCCAGGATCAAACTCTCCATATAAAATTTACCTAAAATAAAAATATCTCAGGATTTAATATGAAGTTTTTAATCAAAAAACTTTAATTTTATTAATTAGTTTTATCTCTTATCTACTTTCCAAAGAAAGCCTGATAAAAGATTGGCTCAATCGATCACTTGTTTAGATTTCAAAGATTGACTAATTAGTTTAACAGTGTTAATTTAAAAAACATAATTTTAAAAAAGATAAATTAAATATCCTCAAAAATTAGAGAATAGTTTATTTAACTCAAAATTAAAACTTACGATATTAAAAGAAAAGGCTTTATTAACGTGAAAGTTAAAGGTGGTTTCTCAATTCGTGAGCTGGAATTATACAAGTAGGATGCTTAAAAGTAGCTTAGATAATATTGCGAATTTAAAAAAATTAGAAAAAGATTTTTGGGTGGTATTAGATTTGAATGAAAATAAAAGTAAGAGCGCCGTTTTTCGCCCTTGCTTTTGCCGCGGTTTAATTTACCGCCAGGTTAATTATAAATTCTTTAAGCGAAATTTTATCATTTATCAGCAAGTCGTCGCTGCCTACGTCATGCTTAAATTTCGCGCTCATATACTCGCCATCTTTAGCAAAAAGCGAATTTATACGCTCCTCAAAAGGCTTAATGCCGTTAATCATTTCATTAAAATCCCTATCGGGCATTATCCCTTTATATTCGCTTAGAAACTCCGTTATAGACGCGGCTTGCACTTTTAGCTCGCCGTCAAATTTAACCGCCTTTAGCGCCGTTTCCACGTCCGCGTCGTTTTCTAGCGTTTTGCTTTTGACGCCCAGTCCCGACGCGTCGGCTACAGCGCTAAATTTGATCTCCTTGCCGCCAGGATTTTTAAAGCTAAAATTCTTAACCTCCAGCACGTAGTTTTCGCTCATTAAAATTTTATAAACCGCCGATTCTTTAGGATCGTTAAGATACATCGCCATAGCAAGCTTGTTTACGTTTTTTTCGTTCATAGCGGCGTTTAGCTGAGTTAGGATTTTCTTGCCGTCTATTTCTAGCGCGCCCAGGTTAGCCTCCGTCATCGTATCGAGCAAATTTGCGTTCGCATTTTGCTTAATCTGCGCCAAAAACGCCATATCGGTTATCCTAACGGCTTTTGGAAAATCATAGCTTCTAGCGTTGCTAAAGCTCATTTTGCCGACCTTTATTCCTACTTTAGATATATTTTCGTAGGCGGTTTGCAAATTTATAAACGAAACCAGATCGCTAAAGCTTTTAAAATCGCTAAGCTCGATGAGCATGGAAGCGTTTTCCATCGCAAACTTGCCCGAGTCGTCCGTATCGCCGCCGCTAACTTTACCGACGCCGATTTCTAGGGACTTTATCTTATCTTCTTTGATTTGAGCCTTTGCAAAAGGCTTTGAGACGATAAATTTAGAGAAACTCTCGTCTACTTTGATGTCGGCCAAATTTAGCGTAACGTCGCGGGTTTTATCTAAATTTATTAGCACGTCGACGCTCAAAAACTCGTCCGTGCCGAATATCTTTTTAGCTTCGGCGGCGGCTTCGGGCGTTAGAGCCTTGATATCGCTGTGCGCCTTAAATCCGCTAAAAATCTCGGCAAATCCGTGCTTTAGCGTGGTTTTAGCCTCAAATTTTACCGGATCTTTGCCGTCGGTTAGCTCAAACGTAAGCGTCGCGCGCGAACTAAACAGCCCCTTGTCGTACTCGTTTTGCGTCACGTTTGCCTTTAGGTCGACAAACGGCAAGCTCAAAGTTTCGCCCGTTAGCCTAGCCACGCCCCTATCGTAGGACTCTTTGGCCTTAGACGAGCCGTAAAACGCGACGCCAAAAACCGCGATCAAAACGACCGCGAGCGCAAATATAACCTTTTTCATCTTTTTTCCTTATTTTAAATTTTACTTCGTCACCGCGATAAGCTCGATCTCGACCAAACCGCCTTTTGGCAGCGTTTTTACAGCAACCGTGCTGCGGGCCGGATAGGGCTCTTTAAAAAACTCGGCGTAAATTTCGTTTACCGCCGCAAAGTCCGCGATATCTGCTAGAAAAATCGTCGTTTTTACTACGTTTTCAAAGCCAAGCCCCGCTTCGCTCAAAATCGCTTGCAAATTTTGAAGCGATCTTTGCGCCTGCGATTTTACGTCCGAGCCTGCAAATTCGCCGCTAGGAGTCACGCCTAACTGCCCGGAAATAAACAAAAATCCGTTAGCCGCGATCGCTTGCGAATACGGTCCGATCGCTTGTGGGGCATCTTTTGTAGAGATAACCTTTTTCATTTTCGTCCTTTATAAAAAATTTCGCGAATATTAGCAGTTTAGCGCCGAATTTGCAAATTTAGCTATAATTTCCCGTAAAAAGGCGCTAAAAATATGAAAATCACCCTTGCTCCAAACGAGTTTTTAGACGATTACGTTTTAGGCTGCGAATTTGCGAAAAACGCCGAAATCTCGGGCAACGCGTATCTGTTTTGGAGCGGCGCGATCTGCGCTAAATTTGAAAACTCGCGAATCGTTTTTCTGCATAAAAAAAACATCCCCGCGCGATTTTGCGAGGCGGCCGCGCGCTGCAGCGACCTAGCTGGGCTAACGCTCACGTCGGCGTTTTGCTCGTTTACGACGCTAGCGCCCTCGCATCTAGTCGCTAAAAACGGCTCCAAACTCTATCCGCTTTTTGATCTACGCGAAATTTGCGGGATAAAATTTATAAATTTAAAGAAATTTTACGACGATTTCGGACTTGACTACGGCTATAGAATTTACATCGAAAAGTGCTCGTTTTTCTCGCCCGAACCGCTTGAAAAGCGCATAAAGCTAACCGAAACGATGTGCCTGGGGTATTATTAAACCGCGTAAATTTAGGCTTTTTGGCTTGCAAATTTAGAAATTCGGCCGTAAACCCAGGCTCAAATTTAATCCGCGCCGAATAAACCGAGTTTTAGTCAAAATTTACCTCGCCGTACGGAAAAAAGCGATAAATTTACGCGTTAAATTTAATAAGCTTCCTATCCTGCCGCGTTTTGCTTATCTTGCTGGGTTACGGACGTGAGTTTAGAAAGGCGCTTACCGAGAAATCTTTTCGCATCGTCTACGATAGAGTAAACAGTCGGCACGAAAACGAGGCTAAGCAGCGTAGAAACGGCCAGTCCGCAAATCACGGCTACCGACATCGTCGCGCGAAACTCCGCGCCAGAGCCGCTAGCAAACACCGCAGGCGCCATGCCGGCGATCATCGCTATCGTAGTCATCACGATAGGCCGCGCCCTCTCCGCGCCAGAGCTTAGCAAAGCCTGCCTAACCCCGCTTCCGCGCAAACGCTTTTCGATGACGAAATCAACGAGCAAGATAGAGTTTTTACCCACGATAGCCATGAGCATCAAGATGCCGATGACGGCGGATAGGTCAAGTGCCCCGCCGTAAAGCAACAACCCGCCCGCCGCGCCGCCGATAGAAAGCGGAAGCGCGATAAATATCGTAGCGGGCTGTAAAAAATCGCGAAATAGCACTACCAAAACCAGCAAAAACATCGTCACGCCAAAGCCTAGCGCGATACCGAACTGCTCAAACATCTCGCTCATATACTCGCTATCGCCGTACTCGGGCGATGAGATGCCTGAGGGTAAATTTTTCATCGCAGGCATCGCGTAAATTTGCTCCAAAACCTCGCCTACGGTAAATCCCGGCTGCAAATCGGCCTCGAGCGCGATCTTGCGGCGTTTATCAAACCTCTCTATGCTAGCAGCGCCCTGCGAATACGAAATTTGGGCTACGCTTGAGAGCGGCAGGGCTGCTCCCGTCGCGCTTTGGACGTAAATTTTACGCAGGACTTCAAGGTCGTTTCTAGCGTCCTCCTCTAGGCTAACGCGGATAGGCACTTGGCGGTCAGGCAGGTCAAATTTTGCCGACGCCGCGTCCGTGTCGCCCACGGTAGCGATACGCAGAGCCTCGGCTACGGCTTGGTGGCTCACGCCCAGCCTCGCGGCCTCTTTTTTGATTAAATTTACGCGGATTTCGGGCTTTTGCAAAGGCTCGTTTACTTGAGCGTTTTTTGCACCCGCCACGCCGCTCATTTGGGATTTTATCAGCGCGGCGGTTTTAGAGAGCGCGTCCGCATCCTCGCCCGTTAGGATTACCGAGATATCGCGCGCGGCCATATCGTTAGCGAAGGCAAATCTCATATCGCTAAATTTAGCCAGCTCCGCCCGCAGCTCGTCTTCAAACCGCTTTTGCGTAACGTCGCGCTGCTTGTACGGCTTTAGCGTGATTAGCAGCTCGCCCTTGTGCGTTTCGCCGCCGCCTCCGGCTATAGCAAAAACCGACAGGACGGCCGGGTTTTGCTTAACGACGTGGGTTAAATTTAGCAGCCTCTCGTCGGTCTGCTCTAGCGTAGAACCGGGAGCTAGCGTAATATTTACGCTGCTTCTGCCCGAGTCGCTTTGAGGCAAAAACCCCGTCGGTAAAAGCGGAATTAGCGCAAAGGATCCGAGCAGCAGCAGAAAGCCGATAAAAAGCGTAAATTTACGGTGATCTAGCGTGAAAGTTAGCAAATTTAGATAGGCAGCCTTTAGTTTGCCCGCTTCGCGCTCCTCTTCGGCCTCGGGCTTTAGGATATAAGCCGCTAGTAGCGGAGTGGCTAAACGCGCAACCAAAAGCGAAGCCAAAACCGCCGCCGCGACGGTTATACCAAACTGCCTAAAATACCGCCCGATGCCCCCGCCGATAAAGCTAACGGGCAAAAATATCGCCACTATCGTTAGCGTAATGGCAACCACCGCAAAGCCGATATCATCAGCCGCGTCTATGGCGGCTTGGTACGGGCGTTTGCCTAGAGCTAGGTGTTTTTTGATATTTTCTATCTCCACGATCGCGTCGTCTACGAGTATGCCGATAACTAGCATTAAAGCTAGCAACGTGATGCCGTTTAGCGTGTAGTCCAGCAGATAAAGCACTGCAAACGTCGGCAGGATCGAAAGAGGCAGCGATATAGCCGCCACCAACGTCGCTCGCGCGTCTCTCAAGAAAATAAACACGACCAAAACCGTCAAT
>CAUQCZ010000098.1:0-5024 GCA_963516335.1 uncultured Campylobacter sp.
GAGATGAGGAAGGCGAAGAGAGATTACGCAAAAATGAGAAATATGATCACTTATGTACCGAGTGCTTATATCATGAAGGTCTTTTGAAATACAAACCAAAGCCGATAGACCCGAAAAAGATAGAAGAATTTGACAAAGATATAAATTTCTACAAACAACACTGTCCCGACGAAAATGCAACGTTTAAAGACGCTAGAGCTTTTATAAAATGGGCAAATGAAGAAAAAAGGCAATATGAAATAAGATGGTTTATATATAAAACCAAGAACAACCCAGCCAAGGTGATTTACGTAGACGGCAACCGAAGTAAATCTAGCCCAAGCTCAAATTTGAAGTAAAATAATCTCGTCGTAAAGACGAAGCCAAAATATAAATTCGGCCGAATGAAATTTGAGCTCGCGGCAGCGTAAATTTAAAATTTAAACGGGCGAAATTTGACGAGACCGTCCGTAAATTTTGCCCGTAAAATTTTAAATTTAACAGCTCCCAGCCGAATCTAAAGTCAAATTTTACTCGTCGCCTGGGCAGCAATCAAATTT
Organism: uncultured Campylobacter sp.; assembly: GCA_963516335.1. Classification (GTDB taxonomy): domain Bacteria; phylum Campylobacterota; class Campylobacteria; order Campylobacterales; family Campylobacteraceae; genus Campylobacter_A. The sequence goes on from CAUQCZ010000098.1 coordinate 540, forward strand.
ACCGCCGAGGCTTAAATTTACTTCGCCGCGGCGGGATCGTTTACGCTTATCACGACGTTTTTCTCGTCCAGATAGAGCTTCGCCGCATCTTTCACGTCCTGCTCGGTGAGCGCATTTACCGCGTTTTCATACTCGTCAAGGCTTAAAATCTCATCGCCGAAAACCAGCTCGCGCATGAGCGCGCGCGTCCAAAACTCGCCCTGAACGTAGGATTGGCGCATTTTTACGAGCGCTGATTTTTTGAAATTTTGCAGATAGCGCTTGACGTCCGCGCCGCCTTTTAGCTCGGCGACGTTTGATTTTATCTCGCCCAGCACGGCGTTTACGTTATCAGGCGCAGCCGTAAAGCCAAAATGCGCGGTGAAGCTTTCGTACGGATATTTTGCGAGATTCATATGCACGCCCAGGCCGTAGACCTGCCCGCGGTCCTCGCGCACGTCCTCGCGTAGCATCATCGAAAGCACCGCAGATAGGGCGTTTACGCGCAGTAACTCCGGGCGCGAATACTTCACTTTTTCGTTTTTCATTATCATCGCGGCGTCGCTTCGCTGCGTGGTTTGATAGCTTCGCTTAAACTCCCGCTCGCCCGTGATCGTCCTTACGCCGTCATCTACGAAGCTTTCACGCTGTGCGCGCGCGGGTAAATTTGCAAGATATTTTTGTAAAAGCGGCTCGACCGCAGTCAAATTTAGATCGCCAACCACGATAAAATCATACGACGCCGCGTTGGTAAATTTCTCTTTCACTATCTTTTTTACGTCCTCCATCTGCAGCTCGTTTATGTCCGCGGCCTCGAGCGGGTTCGTTCGCGGGTTGTTTTCGTAGAAAAATCTCGCAAATTCGTCGCGAAATTTGCGCTCGGGTAGATTTTTGGTTTTTTCCAGCTGCTCAAGCTCGTTGATTTTCGTCTTTTTTAGCGCATTTTCGTCAAATCTAGGCTCGCTAAACTCCAAAAACAGAGCGCGCAAAAGCCACTCGAAGTCCGCGCTAGCCGAGCTTGCGCTGTATCCTTGCGAAAGCTGATCGATAAATTTGCTATAGCTTAGCTGCTTGCCACTTAGGATTTTAGCCAGATCGTAGTTGCTAAACTCCCCCGCCCCGCTCTCGTTTGAGACCTCTACGGCTAGCGCGCCCTGCTTTGGTTTTGGCAAATTCGACGTGCCGCCGCGACTAACCGCGCTTAGCCAAACGACGTCTTTTTTGGTTTTTACCTCCTTAAATGCCACGCGCGCGCCGTTTGGTAGCTCGTAAATATAAAAATCAAGCTTTTCGTTGTGCTTTTTCGAGACGAAATTTTTAGGCTTTAGCGCTCCGTAGTCGAAAAGCTCGCTCTTTGCTTGATTTGAGGCTAGCGTATCGTACGGCTTTGCCTCCGCCCAAATTTGATCAAATTTAGCCTCGTTTAGCTTCGCTCCTTTGGCACTAATTACGTTTAAAGTTTTTGAGTTGATACCGAGTATCCGCCTAAATTCGGCGTTCACGTCCTCAAGGCTAATGTCCTCAAGCAGCGCCAAAGTAAGGTCGCGCAAGTCCTTGTCGCCTAGCAACACCCCGCCGATCCTCGTCGTCTCCTCGATATCTGCTGCGACTGCGCTCGAGCGCTTGTTGCCCGCTTGCAGATAGGCGTTTTTAGCCGAGTTTATAAAATCTTTTTTTACGCTTTCAAAGTCCGCCCGGCTAAAGCCAAATTTCTGCACGCCCTTTAAAACGCCCGCCAGATCGCTAAGCGCGCCGCTAAAATCATCCTCGACGGCGTTTATCTCAAAGGCGTAAAGCACGTTTTGGTCTTCGATTATCGGCGAGTAAAATCGCCCGCGCAGGGCTAAATTTCGCTGCTCGTATATCATCGCGACGAGGTCTGAGACGTAGTTTGCGAGTAAATTTTGCCTGAGCCTTTGGATCTCGCCGTCAAATTTATACTTTTGCGCGAAGATTAAATTTATAGAGTTTAGCCCGATCTCTGACGAGTCGTAGTTGTTTACGCTAAAGCTGCTTTTTATAGGGATAGTTTTACCCGGGCTTACGTAGTCGTTCGTGTTTTTAGCGGAGCTAAAGCTTTGCTTTATCATCTCCTCGATGCGCTTTTTATCAAAGTCGCCGACCGCGATAAATTTCATAAATCTAGGCTGATACGTCCTGCCGTAAAAGTCCTTTATGGTCGCTACGTCGACGTTTTTTACGATATTCATATCGCCGATGGGCGACCTTTTGGCGTAGATGCTATCGCCGTATAGCTCGGGCACGCGGTTTTTGATGTAAAATCTATACGCGGGCGTGTTTCTGGCGCGCTCCTCCTCTATGATGATACCGCGCTCTTTATCCAGCTCTGCCGCGTCAAAGCTCAGGCCGTCGATCCAGTCGCGAAAAACGCGAAAAACGTCCTTTAAATTTTGCTCGTTTACGTGAATTTCTAGCAGATAGCTCGTCTGATCGTAGCTAGTCTGCGCGTTTAAATCGGCGCCAAATGCCACTCCGAGGCTCTCTAGCTTTTTAACCAGCTCATTTTTGTTAAACTCGCGACTGCCGTTAAACGCCATGTGCTCAGTAAAGTGCGCCAGCCCCAGCTCGTTTTCGCGCTCGTCGGTCGAGCCGATGTTTACGACTAGATAAAAATAGGCCGAATTTGCGGGTTGCTTGTTTTCCTTAACGTAGTATTTTAGGCCGTTTGCTAGCTCGCCGCTCGCTATAGCGGGATCTTGGGTCAAATTTAGCTTTTGCGCGGTTTTATCTTTCGCCGTCAAATTTGACGAGCTCAAATTTGCGTCCGCCTGCCGCGTTTTAGCAGCCTGCGCTATCGGCGCTTGTTTAGCAAAAACGCTCGCTGCAAAAACGGCTAGAAATAAAAATAAAATTTTCCTCATCGTGGTCCTTTAAATTTAAAAAGCCGATTATATAGCGCGATTTTTAATATTTTTGCCCGCGTGCAGCGAATGCGGCGGCCGTGCTAAATTTATTTTTTATAAAATTTATGCTAAATTTAGCCCAAATTTTAAAGGATAAATTTTGGTAAAAATAGGAATCCACGGCGCAAGCGGCAAAATGGGACGCATGATCATCGAGTGTCTAAAAAACGAGCCAAACGCGAAACTCAGCGCGGCTTATACGATAGAGCCGCTTGACTTTGCGTTGCCCCAGGGCGCCATCCTCACGGATAAATTTGACGAACTTTTCGCAAACTGCGACGTCGTTATCGATTTTACGATCAAAGAGGGCGCGATAAATCTGCTAAACTACGCCCGCACCGACCCAAAACCGCTAGTCATCGGTACGACGGGTCTTGGCGAGGACGGCGCGAACCTGCTCAAGCTCGCAAGCGCGGCGATGCCGATACTTTACGCTACCAATATGAGCCTTGGCATCGCGGTTTTAAACCGATTGGCAGCGCTTGCGTCAAAGGCCTTGCGCGAATTTGACGCTGAGATCGTCGAGCAGCACCACAGACACAAAAAAGACGCCCCAAGCGGCACGGCGCTGACGCTTGGCGAACGCGTAGCAGCGGCTAGAGGGCTAAACCTAAAAGACGTTTTGGTAACTGGCAGAGATGGCATGGTCGGAGCTCGCAGCAAGGACGAGATCGCGATCCTAGCGGTGCGAGGCGGCGACGTCGTGGGCAGGCATACGGTCGGATTTTACAACGACGGCGAGTTTATCGAGCTAAATCACACCGCAACTAGCCGCGCGACCTTTGCCAAAGGCGCGATAAAGGCGGCTATTTGGGTGGCGGGGCGAGAGAGCGGGCTGTACGGGATAGATGATTGCCTAGGGCTATGATAGGCGGCTTGGCTTTTTCTACTTACTTTGCGTTGAAATTTAATTTTCAAGCTCGGCAACCCGCACGGTTAGCCTACGCTTAAAAATTAAATTTCGCCTTAATTAAGCGAAAAATCCTTCGCCTTATCGTTTTACGTTCAAATTTCTATAATTAAATTTTAACATGAGAGGCAAAGTATCGCGAGATGATTTTTGGGGTTGCGCAGAAATTTTCGTCCAAGACTAGACATGTAGTCTGTCGCAGGGCGGAAATTTCAAGCTCCGCAAAAAGCGCTCACGAGACAAGCCTAAAAAAGGAAAAATTAAAATGTGTGCGATAGTTGGAGTAATAAATTCTAAAGACGCGGCAAAAACGGCATATTATGCGCTATTTGCCATGCAACACCGAGGCCAGGAAGCAAGCGGCATCAGCGCATGCGAAAACGGCCGTATAGAAACCGTCAAAGGCCGCGGGCTAGTTACCGAAGTCTTTGACAAGACGAACCTCGAGAGTCTAAAAGGCGATATGGCGATCGGCCACAACCGCTACGCCACTGCAGGCAAAAACTCCGCCGCCGATGCCCAGCCCATCGCCGCGAACTACTCGCTAGGCCAAGTCTCTATCGTGCACAACGGCAACCTCGTAAACAAAGACGAAGTCCGCAAAGCGCTGATCGCGGAGGGCGCGATATTTCAGAGCAATATGGATACCGAAAACATCGTGCATCTCATCGC
>CAUQCZ010000099.1:0-5001 GCA_963516335.1 uncultured Campylobacter sp.
GTTTCTAGACCGCGTAGGCAAGCCAGACGTCGATAAGATCGAGGGTCTAACGCCCGCTATCGCGATAGATCAAAAAACCACGTCCAAAAACCCGCGCTCGACCGTGGGCACGATAACGGAAATTTACGACTACCTGCGCCTTCTATACGCTCGCATCGGCATCCAGCACTGCCACAAGTGCGGCAAACCGATCTCTAAAATGTCGGCTAGCGATATCATAAACGAGATCCAAAAGCTGCCCCAGGGCGCCAAAGTCGTCATCTACGCTCCGCTCGTGCGCGAGAAAAAGGGCACGTGGGCGGATTTGATCGAAAATTTACGCGGCAAAGGCTACGTACGCGCCCAGATAGACGGCGTGCAGGTGAGATTAGACGAGGAGATCGAGCTAGCTAAAACCAAAAAACACACGATAAAGCTAATAGTAGACCGCATCGTGATAGATGCCGATAACGCGCAGCGCCTAGCCCAGGACGTAGAAAAAGCGCTAAATGAAAGCTACGGCGAGGTCGAGATCGAGATAGCAAATGCCGAAGAACTCGGGCTAAAAGAGAGCTTCATCCACTACAGCGAGCACTCGGCGTGTTTTGATTGTAAAATTTCATTTACGCCGCTCGAGCCGCTTAGTTTTAGCTTCAACTCCCCAAAGGGCGCTTGCGAGAGGTGCGACGGGCTTGGCATTCGTTACAGCCTCGACCTTAGCAAGATAATCGACGAGGAAAAAAGCATCGAAGGTGGCGCGATAAAGCTTCTTTACGGCTACAACATGAGCTATTATTATAAATTTTTGCTAGCTTTTTGCGAGCAAAACGGTATCGACGTAAAGCGCCCCTACTGCGAGCTTAGCGAGGACGAGAAGCGCCTCGTGCTCTACGGCAACGTAAAAGAGGTCGAGTTTTTCTGGAAGAAAAACAAGCTGCTGCGTAAATTTGAAGGCGCGCTAAAAATCACGCACGGACTGCTAAAAGACTACAAGGACTTCGACGAATATATGAGCGAGAAGGTCTGCGACGACTGCGGCGGACACAGGCTAAAGCCTCAAAGCCTAGCCGTCAAAGTCGCAGGCCGCGGTATCGGCGAAATTTTAGACATGAGTATCGAAAACTGCACCGCGTTTTTTTCGGACGAGGCAAATTTCAGCTACCTTAGCGAATACGATAAAACGATCGCAAAGCCGATATTTAAGGAGATAAACGAGAGGCTGTTTTTCCTCTACGACGTGGGGCTTGGCTATCTATCGCTCGGACGCGACGCGCGTACGATTAGCGGCGGCGAAGCGCAGCGCATCAGGATCGCCAGCCAGATCGGATCGGGCCTTAGCGGCGTGATGTACGTGCTAGACGAGCCTAGTATCGGTCTGCACGAGCGAGATACGCTAAAGCTCATCAAAACGCTGCGAAATTTGCAAGCCAAAGGCAACTCGGTTATCGTCGTCGAGCACGATAAAAAGACGATCGAGGAGGCCGACTATGTCGTGGATATCGGGCCTGGAGCGGGGAAATTCGGCGGGCAGATAGTTTTTGCCGGCGACGTGAAAAGCCTGATTGGGTCAAGTACGAAAACCGCGGTTTACATTAACGGCGAAATGTATTTCGACTTCCGAAAAGACCGTAAAATCGACACTTGGCTTGAAATCTCAAACGTAAATATCAACAACATATCAAATTTAAGCGCGCGCTTTCCGCTGCGAAATTTAGTCGGTATCACGGGAGTTTCGGGCTCGGGTAAAAGCTCGCTCGTGCTGCAAACCCTGCTGCCTGAGGCCCAGGAGCAGCTAAACCGCGCCAAAAAGGTAAAAAAGGTCGCGGGGGTAAATTTGAGCGGACTAGAAAATCTAGACAAAGTGATCTACCTCGATCAAAGCCCTATCGGCCGCACTCCGCGCAGTAATCCTGCCACCTACACGGGCGTGATGGACGAGATCAGGGGACTTTTTGCGCAGACAAAAGAAGCCAAACTGCGCGGATACAAGATCGGCAGGTTTAGCTTTAACGTCAAGGGCGGACGCTGCGAAAAGTGTCAAGGCGAGGGCGAGATCACGATCGAGATGCACTTTTTGCCCGACGTAAACGTCGTTTGCGACTCATGCGGCGGCACCCGCTACAACGCGCAGACGCTAAAAATCCTCTACAAAGGCAAAAGTATCGCCGACGTGCTAAATATGAGTATCGACGAGGCGGTGGAGTTTTTTAAATCCGTACCCAAAATCGCTAGCAAACTAACGACGCTGCAAGACGTGGGTCTGGGCTACATCACGCTAGGGCAAAACGCCGTGACGCTAAGCGGCGGCGAGGCGCAGCGCGTAAAGCTCGCAAAGGAGCTCAGCCGCTCGGACACGGGAAATACGCTCTATATCCTCGACGAGCCGACTACGGGGCTGCATTTTGCCGACGTCGATAGGCTCGTGCGCGTGCTGCACCACTTGGTCGATCTTGGCAACTCGGTCTTTGTCATCGAGCACAACATGGACGTCATCAAAAACTGCGATTACATCGTCGATATGGGACCCGAGGGCGGCGCAAAGGGCGGTAAAATCATCGCCGAGGGCAGCGTAAAAGAGGTCGCTGAAAATCACGCAAAAACGGGCAGTTATACAGGTAAATTTTTGGCTGAGGAGCTGGAAGCTATGAAAAACGCGGCAAAAAAGGCGAAGAAAAAATAGATGACGGCGGGGCAAATTTGCGCGCAGAAGCTAGAAGAGATATTTTCAAGAGGTCGTTTAGACGGCTATAAAAACGCAAGCGAACATAGAGAAAATTTCTTACTCATAGGCAAAATCGGCGCTAAAACCGGCGTTTTGGAAGTGGCGATTAGAAATAGGACGGCTAAGGCTTTAGGTATAACGGACGATAAATTTATATCGTCCAAAACGCTTGGATACTGGGAGCGCAACATCGAAACGCACAAAATCCATAATCAAATTTTAAATTTACGTTCGATGGATTTTCGTAAATACTCCAAATTTAACAAAAAAGATAAACTGCTAAACTATCAAAAAGTAAGTTTTGCCTACACGCTTTTTAGACTGATTAGAAACCGTGCGTTTCATTTTGAAAATCTTTATAAAATCAACACCGACGGCACGCCGAGGCTAACGAAAATAAACGGTAAAAATATAATCAGTATAATGCCTGAACATATAGAGGATTTCATTGATGATTTGATTTTTTATTTTGACGAGGATTTGGTAGGATATTTAGAAAATGGCGGCTAATAAGCGCCGCCTCGAATCGCAACGAAGCGATTATAAGCCAAAATCGCTAAAATAAAACTTAAATTTACGGGCTTTAGCTAGCGTAAATTTACGCGGTCAAATTTAAGTATCTGCGGCGAGGCGCGTATATTTTGGCGGCTAAATTTAACGAAAGGCAAAAATGAGACTTTGGACGATAAGCTTTAAATATCTTGACGCAAAGGGGCTCGTAGCGCTTTGGCGCGAGGCACTACTAGCTAAAAATGTGCTGGCTGGGCTTACTAAAGGCTACAAAAACCACCCGCAGCTTGACCGCTTTTACGCGCATGAAAATGCGTGTGAAGCGATAAATGCGTATCTGGCGGGGGTTTATGAGGAGGCGTGCGCTCGCGGGTATAAATTTGACGCGGCTAAAGTTGGCGAATTTGACGAGCGAAATTTAGCCAAGATAGCCGTCACTAGTGGGCAGATCGAGTATGAATTCGCCTTTTTGCAAGAGAAGCTAAAATCGCGCGACGTCAAGGCATACGAGCGAAATTTGAGCGTAAAAAATATAGAAATCGCCAGCATTTTTAAAGAGGTTGACGGCGGAATCGAGCCGTGGGAGAAAGTGAAAATTTAGCGCCGCCTCTCTCTAGATTTTTGGCTTGCTTTCGCAAATTTGATTAAAAACGCCAAAATACGTTACGCAGATTTTGCCAAGATTTACGGCAAATTTCGAGCGTTAAATTTGGGTATTTAAAACGCCGTAAAATAGCGCAAATTTGGCGCTAGGCCGGTACGCGGCTTTATGCAAGTAAATTTGATTTTGCGTTTCGGCGGCGTATGGACGTAAGATAAAAATCTCGCACGAATAGCGCTGCGATAAAATCTAAAATTTACGGGTCAGAGCGGACGTTTGCTAAATTTGGCGTTTTAAATTTGACGGCAAATTCAAAGGACGAAATAGCCAAATTTAAAAAGGCGAACCCAGCGTTATCTCCGCCAAATTCGCCTTTGTTTTTCAAAAAACTTCGCCCGACCGATCAAATTTTGCGTTCAAATTTGACGGATCGAAGCTTGTTTTACTCCGCTCTCATCTGCTCGGCGGCAGGTACTTTTGGTAGTCCCGGCATCAGCATCGTCCCACCGCTAACCGCCACGATAAAGCCCGCTCCGCCGCGGATCTCAAGCGCGCTAACCTCAAAGCTAAAGCCCTTCGGCCGTCCTAGCAGCTTAGCATCCGAGCTAAAGCTATACTGCGTCTTTGCGACGCAAACGGGCATACTCTCAAAGCCTAGGCGCGAAATCTCGGCTAGATCAGCCTGGGCGCGCGGGCTAAAGACGACGTCTTTGGCGCCGTAAATTTTAGTCGCGATCTTTTCGATCTTGGTTTTGACGGGGTCGGCGGACTCATACGTGAAGTTTATCTCGCGAGCCGGTTGTTCGCAGATTTGCGCGACTTTTTTAGCTAGATCCTCTGTGCCAGCGCTTCCCTTTAAAAAGCCTTCGCACACGCTAAACTCGGCTCCTGACTCCTCGCAAAGAGCGCGTACGTGAGCGATCTCGTCGTCCGTGTCCGAGGCGAATTTATTTAGCGCGACGATGACGTTTTGGTTAAAGTTTTTGAGATTTTCTATGTGGGCTTTTAGGTTTTCGCCACCTAGCTTTAGCGCGTCTAAATTTGGCTGCGAGATACCGTCTTTGTCGCATCCGCCGTTATATTTTAGCGAGCGGATGGTGCTTACTAGCACGACGCATTTTGGCGCGAGGCCGGCGGTTTGGCACTTGATATCGAGGAATTTTTGCGCTCCCAGCTCGGCGCCAAAACC
>CAUQCZ010000100.1:0-4999 GCA_963516335.1 uncultured Campylobacter sp.
GTGTGGATCCAGCTCTCTACGCGTTTGCTCATCGCGTTCATCCAGTTGCCGGTATCGACGCTGAGGTCTTTTAGCAGCTTGAAAACTGGAAGCGGCATAAGCTCGATCACGCCGTCCGGATAGTCCTTAGTAAGCGTGCGGCACGCAAGGCTAGGCTTGCCGTTTACGAGCATACCGCAGCTACCGCAGATGCCCGCGCGGCAAACGAAGTCGAAGCTTAGCTCCGGATCAAATTTCTCACGAATCACGTTAAGCGCAATAAACAGCGTCATTCCATCGGTCTCTTCGAGCTCGTAAGTAGCGAAGTGCGGCTTTGAAATTTTGCTTAGCGGATTATACTTAAATGCCTTTATTGTTATTTTTCTACTCATATCCTATTCCTGCTCTTTCGTTTGGTGCTTTATATTTTGGTTGAAGATCATAGTGCATTAAAGCCTCTTGAATTTCTTGTCTGCTTTTACCTTCAGCTTGCATTTTCTCACGAATTTCATCAACCTCTTTTTGGCGGATGGCGCTATCTGGATGCTCAATAATATTACCTTTCGCACCATAGCCTCTAAATGCTGGTGGCATCTCCATTTTCATAATATCAAGCGGCTCATACACGATAGTCGGTAGCGTATCGCCCTCTTTCCAGCTAGTTAGAGTTCTGCTTAGCCAGTTTAGGTCGTCGCGTTTCGGATAGTCTTCGCGGCAGTGCGCTCCGCGGCTCTCGGTGCGATCAAGCGCGCCTTTTGCGATACAAAGGGCTAGTTTTAGCATCTTTGGTACACGGTAGGCTTCCTCAAGCTCAGGGTTGCCAAATAGCGCCTTGTTTGTGACTTTGACGTCCAAAGATTGTTTGTAAAGCTCCTCTAGCTCTTTTACCGCTACGGCTAGACCTTCGCCTGTTCTAAAGATCGCTACGTGCTCCCACATGATGTCCTTCATCTTATTTTTGATCTCAAATACGTTAAATTTGCCCTCTTTTTCGACCAGGCTCTTTAGATAGTCTTCCTCTTTTTTAACGAATTTTTCGATGTCGTTAGTATTTATCTCGATCTCGTGTTTACCGCAGTAGTCGGCAAAATAGTCCCCAACGATCATACCTGCAACGACCGTTTCAGAAACGGAGTTGCCGCCTAAACGGTTAAATCCGTGCATATCCCAGCACGCAGCCTCGCCGGCGCTAAATAGACCCGCTAGCGTCGGGCTCTCGCCTGTAGGCTTGGTTTTTATGCCGCCCATAGAGTAGTGCTGCATAGGAAGGATCGGCGCCCAGCCCTTGCCGCGTTGTCGTCCGTTCTCGTCGGTGTATACTTCGGTGTCGGCAGGGTCGATGCCGTTAAAGATTTCGCAAATTTCTTGAACGTCGCGTAAATTTTTCTCGATATGCTCGCGTCCCAGGATCGAGATATCTAGCCAAACATGCTCGCCGTAAGGGCTTTTTACGCCTTTGCCTGCGCGGATATGCTCCATGATGCGGCGACTTACGACGTCGCGGCTAGCTAGCTCTTTTTTCTCAGGCTCGTAGTCGGGCATAAAGCGATATCCGTCTACGTCGCGTAAAATTCCGCCGTCGCCGCGGCAACCTTCTGTTAAAAGAATGCCTGATGGAACGATCGGAGTCGGGTGAAACTGAACAGCTTCCATATTTCCTAGCTGAGCTACGCCGGTCTCAAGTGCGATGGCCGCGCCGATACCTTCGCAAACTACGGCGTTTGTAGTGTGTTTATAAACCCTACCGTAGCCACCCGTAGCGATTAGCGTGCCTTTTGCGACGTATGCCGTGATCTCGCCGTTAACTAGATCGCGAACGATCGCGCCGTAACAGCGGTTGTTTGCGTGGATTAGCGCGATAGCTTCTTTTCTATCATGAATTTCTACGTTGTGCTTTAGAGCTTCGTTTGCTACGGCAAAAAGCATAGTATGACCGGTGGCGTCTGCCGTAAAGCATGTTCTCCATTTTTTAGTTCCACCAAAGTCGCGAGAGTGGATAAGGCCGTGGACCTCTTCTTTTTCTACGATAGTCGTTTTTTGAGCGTTGATGATAGCGCTTCTCTCGCCTTTTGTTATACGAGTCCAAGGCACGCCCCAAGCCGCTAGCTCGCGGATCGCCTTAGGCGCGGTTTGACAAAACATACGTGCAACTTGCTGATCGCAGCCCCAGTCGCTACCTTTTACCGTGTCGGCAAAGTGTACGTCCTCGTTGTCGCCTTCGCTCATTTTTGAATTTCCCAAAGAGGCTTGCATGCCGCCTTGAGCAGCCGCAGAGTGCGAGCGCTTAACGGGAATTAGGCTTAAAACTACCGTACTTAGCCCCTTTTCTCCAGCGGCAACGGCAGCGCGTAGTCCTGCTAGACCGCCTCCGATAACTAATGCATCATAATATTTTACGTTCATTTTCTAAAGCTCCTTTTCCTAAAGACTGATCCACACGAAATCAGCGATCAGCGCGATGACCGCGAGCACTCCAAAAACCGCAAATATCGCGGTTTTGGCTTTATTTCTTTTTGCGAACATCTCTTGTTTATTTACTCCGTCGATGCTTATCCATTTGACATACAGGCGGTACATTCCCACGCTAGCGTGAACGACCATGAAAACAAGTAGCGCGAAGTAAAAAATTTCTAGTTGATGGAAATTTTTAGCTGAATTATCTGCAGTAATATGTCCGCCAAAGACTATATCCACTAGGTGCGCGCTGGCTGCAAAAAATAGCGCAAAACCTGTCAAAAACTGAAACCACCAAAGCGTAGTATCAAGGTGTTTCATACGGTCTTTATGACCTTTAAACATGATGTATTGTCTATAGTTTGCTGGGAATTTCCTCATCGCTAAAAATGCGTGAGCGATAAAAACGGCGAATATTACCGCAGCTATGACGTTAGTGATCCACCATGTGGCCTCGCCGAATAAAAATTTAGCCTCCGCAAACCCTACGACGGCGTTAAACGCACCCTTACCAAACAAGATGGTAGAGGTAAAAATCATATGACATAAAATAAAACAGGCCAAAATCAGTCCCGTTATACTTTGCCATCTGTCCCAAACGGCAGGAGTACGACTTTTTTTCGTATCCGCTTGCCTACCCAAGAAGCCCTCGATTAGCCCACTCATGAGCCCTCCTAAATTTGAAATGCGTTATCATAACTTAAAAATAATTTAAACCATGATACTAAAAAAACGATCTAATAGTAGCGTAAATTACTTTAAAAACTTTTTAAAAATTTGTATATTTTTTATTTAAGATTACATAAAGTAAAATACCGCAGGCAAGCATTAAAAGAGATAAAATTTGTCCCATTGATAAATTTAAAAACACGAAACCCAACCCGAAATCAGGCTCTCTAAAGAACTCGCAGATAAATCTAGCCAAAGTATAAAGCACGGCATAAAGCGCGATAAGCTCGCCGTCAAATTTCTTAAATCGTCTATAAATAAAAAGAATAGCAAAAACGACAAGTCCCTCTAAAACGGCTTCGTAAATTTGCGACGGGTGACGCATTCGTCCAGCAACGTTGATCGCCCATGAGACGTCCGTGATACGACCGAATAGCTCTTGGTTTAAAAAATTTCCGATACGGCCGAAAAAATATCCAAGCGGGATGCTAAGCGCGACGAGGTCCAAAAGCTGACACAAATTTTGCTTAAATTTACGGCAAAAAGCCCACGTCGCTATCAAAAACCCGACTACCGCGCCGTGATAGCTCATGCCTCGGATACCGACGAATTCGCCGTTGTGAAAGGGGTTAAAAATCTGCCAAGGATGAGTGAGATAATAAGCGGTATTTGGGTCGTAAATGACGATATAGCCGAGCCTTGCGCCCAGTATCACGCCGATTTCCACCCAGAAAAAGTAGTTATCGAGTATGGAGTTTGAGATAGCGATTTTATCGCGCTTGACGATAAATTTAGCCATCCCTAGCGCCACCAAAAGCGCTAGGACGTACATTATCCCGTACCAGTGCACCTTGATGCCAAACAGCTCAAACGCGACGGGATTAAAATTTATATAAAAGTCGTTCCACCAACTCATCTAGGCACGACCCTGACTTTTAGCGTAATTTCGACGCCGCTCGCAAAATCCTCGAAAAGATAGCCCATCGCGCGGTAAAATTTACTTTTCGCTTCGCTTTGCAAAACGGGAGCTAGTTTTTTAGCGTAAGGTAGCAGATAGGAGCTTAGCAAAACGCCTAAAATTTCCTTCGTTAGCTCGTCTTGTTTTAGCTCGACGACGGAGGAGAAAAACGAAAGTTCGTTCGTGAGGCTATCAACCGCGCTGACAATTAAATTCGGACGAAATTTACACTTTTTATAAAAGCCCTCAAGCCGCGCCTTATCGCCCTCGAAAAAAAACTCCGCGTTAAAATATTTTTTCAAATTCGCAAAGTCCTTTGATATCTCTTCTATGCTTTCGCCTTTTACCGATTCCTCGTATAGCGCGCGTCCTTTGGCGTTTGCTTCGCTATCGTTTGTTATTATCCATTTTGGATTTTTATTTAGCTCGCCAAAAAGCTTTGCGCTCGGCGGCAGAGCGAAATTTAACGCAAATATCCTTGCGATCACGGCGTAAAATTTACCTAAATTCATCATTTTCCTTTTTTTGCGGGATTTTACAAAATTTAGGCTAAATTTTAGATTTGCTTAAATCGTAATCTGATCGAATTTAACACGACAGTAACCGAGCTAAAGCACATCGCCGCAGCCCCGTAAACAGGCGTTAGCATAAATCCTAGCGGCGCAAAAACTCCCGCCGCGACGGGGATACAAACGGCGTTATAAACAAATGCCCAAAATAAATTTTGCTTTACCGTTTTCATCGTCTCTTTGGCTAAATTTATCGTAGATACCGCGCTTTTTAGATCGTTTTTTACTAGAACTACGTCGCCGGCGTCTTTTGCGATATCCGCGCCGCTACTCATCGCGATACCCGCATTTGCTTGTTTTAGCGGGGCGGCGTCGTTGATACCGTCGCCCACAAACAGCACCGCACCCTCTTCTTGCAGGCGTTTTATGG
>CAUQCZ010000101.1:0-4939 GCA_963516335.1 uncultured Campylobacter sp.
ATACTATTTATTTTTTCTAATATTTTGAGATTATTTATATTATCGTCTGCTGCTGTTTTTGCCAGTAATAAATTATTTAAAGTCGTTAGTATATATGGACTGTGTGTAGAAAATACAATTTCAGTCTTATTTTCCGCAGTATTTATAGTTTTTACTAAAAATTCTATGATCTTTTTTTGTGATGTAGGGAATAGACTTAACTCAGGTTCCTCTATAAAAATACTAACCCTGCTTTTTTGAAATTGTTTTAAATTTTTAGGATCCCATTCGCCGTCTATGGCTTTAAAAAGGATATATTCTATGACGTTATTTCTTACTGTTTCATTTATGTTATAAAAATTAGAATAAAACGAGGCAATTATCTCGACGATTGCTGATGTTTTTGTTCCCGACGAGGCGTTCTCAAATTTGACTTTATATTCGCCTGTTTTATGGTTATCACCCATAATATAAAATTGATCCCTTATCCCATGCTTATCTTTCTTTAGCAAGGCGTCAATCGAGCTTATTTTAAAACCACTAGAATAAGCATCGTACGAGCGATTGAAGTCCGACATTGTATCCTTCATGTAGCTAGATATTCTTACTTCTGCTGTTTTTGTATTAAGGACACTTGGGACAATATATCTTTCGTCTCCTATAAATATAATTTTTTCTACGGTTAAATTTTTTTCCGCTACCGTCTCTCTTGCATTTAGTTCTTTGTTGGATATTGTAATTTTTACATCGTTCAAATAATACTCTATCTTACTACTTTTTTTTAAATAATCTTCGAGTCCAGAATGTTTTATGATATTGTCCAGTCTGAACCTAAAAGGCTCTCCTTTGACTTTTGAACGCTTAATCATGCTTTTGAAATTCATCTTTTTATGAACCCATCTCAACATAGATAGCACTTTCATAACACAACTCTTCCCGCTACCACTTTCACCTATAAAAACAGTCATGGGGGATATTTCAATATCGCATTCAACAATAGGACCAAAGTCTTTAATTACAAGTCTTTCTTTTTGTGTTATTTGTGATTCCATAATATTGCTATCGCTTTTTAAAAATTTAAATTGCTAATTATACCCAAAAAGGTCAAAAAGCAACCTAATATGTATTAGATATAGGGCCAAATTTTATATAAAAACTCAAAAGCAGTCGTCGCAAACGCCCTTAACTACGACGCTTTTGACGTGATTTTGTTTTAGGCGCGGCATGTCGATATTAGTCATCTTGTGGCAGACGTCGCAGACGAAATACGCCTTTGCTCCGCTTTCAAGCTCGTAGAAATTTTTGCGGTTATTTTCGCTTTTTAGCACGATGCCCTTAGCCTCAAAAAGGTCCATACAGCGGTAAAATGTGGTTTTGTTTGCGCCTATTTGGGCTAAAATTTCATCATAGCTAAGCGGCGCGGCGGCGGCGCGTAAAATGCGTAAAATCTCTAGTCTAAGCGGAGTGATTTTGATATCATTTTTCGTTAAAAGCTCCTCAAAACCGGCTTTTTCTTCCAAATTTTCGCCCATATTTTTCCTCCGCATTAAGAATTTTAGGGTATTATACCTTGAGAAAAATTAATTTGCAACTAAGTTGCTTTTGATATAATTTCGCCCAAATTTTATACACGGAAAGGATAAAAATGAGAAAAATTTTCGCGTTTTTATGTTTGGGCTTAGTCGCGCTTTATGCCAAAGGGCAAGTTAGCGTCAGTATTTTGCCGCAGGAGTATTTCGTCAAGCAAATCGCGGGCGATGCAGTCGAGGTAAACGTGATGGTGGGCAAAGGAGCCGATCCGCACACGTACGAACCAAAGCCGAAGCAAATGACCGCGCTGGAAAAAAGCGATCTTTATTTTGCTATCGGGATCGAGTTTGAGGATGCTTGGTTGCCGAAATTTCAAAAATCCTATCCAAATCTCAAAATCGTAAAAACCGACGCGGGCGTGGAAAAGATCAAATTTGAAGGTCACCACGAACACGGCGAACACGATCATCACCATGACGCCAAACACGAACACGCGGGCCACGAGCATAAGCACGAACACGCCGGTCACGATCACCACGATCACGAGCATCACCACGGCGAATTTGACCCGCACATCTGGCTAGATCCCGTTTTGGTAAAAGTCCAAGCTAAAAACATCGCCGCCGCGCTAATCGAAAAATATCCCGAGAACAAGGCGCTTTTTGAGGCAAATTTGGCTAAATTTGAAGCCCGCCTCGACGAGCTTGACGGATTTATCAAAAGCACTCTAGCAAACGTCAAAAACCGCGAATTTATCGTATATCATCCGTCTTGGGGCTACTTTGCTAAGCGCTACGATCTAGAGCAAATCGCGATCGAAGTAGATGGCAAGGAACCAAAACCGGCCGAGCTAAAAGAGCTCATCGAGGAGGCTAAAGAGCACGGCGTGAAGGTCATTTTTGTCGCTCCGCAGTTTTCTAAAAAAGCCGCGCAAACCGTCGCCAAAGAAAGCGGCGCAAGCGTCGTAGAGATCGATCAATTGCCGCTTGATTGGGACGCCGAGCTACGCAAAACGGCGCAAATTTTCGCAAAGAGCCTGTAAATGAAATTTGGACGCATACTCGCCGTTTTAGCGCTTTTTGCGTCCTTTTTTAGCTTCGCGCACGCCTGTGCGCTCTGCGCGCTTTACACTCCGACCGCGCACGCCGACATTAAATTTAACCTGCAAGGCGAGACGATCAAAACAGCCGCCGTGACCTGGACGTTTTCTGAAAATTTCACCGCTCTCACGCTACAAAGCTACGACGAAAACGCCGACAAAGCGCTTAGTAAAAACGAAGCGTGGAAGGTGCAAAAATCCCTGCTCGACTACATCGTGCCGCGCGGCTACCTAACTAGCGTAGGCTACTACGACGGCGCGAGCGAGACCGTAAATTTGCATACCAAAACGCTCTCGCAACGCGTCTATCTGGAGGGCGGCAGGCTAAATTTCGAGTATATTTTAGAGCTAAATTTAGCGGTCAAGGATGGCCGCGTCGTCACGGTCGAGATTTTTGACCGCGAGGGATTTTTTAATTTTAAAATAAGCTCGCCCGAGCCCTACGCGCTCACGGATAAAATTTATCTAGTTCCAAACGTAAATTTGCATGCGGCGTTTTTTGAAATGACCTCAAAAGCGCCTAAAATAGAACCCGCAAAGCCCGAGCTTAGCTCGCTTATTAAGCCGCAAAATAAGCAAAATTTAGAGCAAATCGACGCTGAGGATAAAGCCAAATTTGACTCGGTTTCGGGCATGAGCCTTCAGTTTTTGGAGCGCCTAAAAGAGCTCATCAAGATAAACAGCGCCGAGCTAAACGCGCTAAATTTCGCCCTACTGGCCGCGGTTAGCTTCTTTTACGGCTTTTTGCACGCAGCAGGTCCCGGGCATGCTAAGATGCTCACGGCTAGCTACTTCGTCGCAAACGGCGGCAGCTACTCGCGCGCGCTGGCTTTTGCGATGAAGGTCGGGTTCGCGCACGTGGCGGGAGCGTTTTTGCTCGTGCTTTTTAGCTACGTTTTTTTAAACGCGTTTTTGACGAACAAGGTTAGCGACATGGCGGGCGCGATGACGAAAATCTCGGCCGTAACGATCGTTTGCGTTAGCCTTTACATGATCTACGCCAAGCTCAAAAAAACGGCTCTAAAGCCTAAATTTAGCTTTGCCGCCGCGCCTGTTTCAGGCGAAAAGGGTGCAAACCTGGCGAGTAAAGTTTTTGGTTCAAATTTAGCCTCCGCGTCAAATTTGAGCGCAAACCAATTTAGTCCCGCCGCTCACGAGAGCCAGTGCGGTTGCGCGGCCTGTAGGGCTTCTAACGAAGCGCCAAAAACCGCTAGCGAGTGGCTCGTGGTGCTAGCAGGATCGCTCGTGCCGTGTCCGGGTACGCTGCTGGTTTTCGTGCTGGCCTTTAGCCTAAACAGCTACGCGGCAGGGCTTGCTAGCGGCCTGTTTATGGGGCTTGGCATGGGCGCGGTGATATTTCTGGCGGCCGTTTGCGGCTTTAAGCTAAAGGGCGCGGTGAGATTTCGCGCGCTGCGGACTTGCTGCGAGTTTGCCGCACTTTTTGTGATGCTCGGGCTTGGCGTTTTTATGTTTTATATTTCGGGTAAGGTGAGCGTTTTATGAGCGACATTTCGGTGCGAAATTTGAGCTTCGGTTACGATGAAAATCTCGTGTTTGAAGGCATAAATTTAGAATACGACTGCAAGGATTTTCTAGCCGTCATAGGCCCAAACGGCGGCGGTAAAAGCACGCTTTTAAAGCTGATGTTAGGGCTAAACAAGCCAAGCGGCGGCACGATCGAGGTGTTTGGCCAGGAGCCTGCTAGCGTGAGCAAGGCCGTTGGCTACGTCCCGCAAAATATCCCGATAAATCAAAGCTTCCCGATGCGCGTGCTCGAGGTTGTTTTGATGGGGCGGATAGATAAAAAGCTGTTTGGATTTTACGGCAAAGACGACAAGATAGAGGCCGAGGCGGCGCTGGAGCGCGTCGGGATGGGCGAATTTACGCGGCGCAAGATCGGCGAGCTAAGCGGCGGACAGCGCCAACGTGTCTATATCGCGCGAGCGCTTTGCGCAAAGGCTAAAATTTTGATGCTAGACGAACCCACCGCCAGCATCGATACGAAGGGCCAAGCGGACGTCTATAGGCTGCTAAAACAGATCAACGCTGAAGGCACGGGCGTCGTGCTCATCAGCCACGACGTAAATTTGACGCTAAATTTCGCCACCAAGGTCGCCTACGTTAATCACGATCTTTTCATGCACGAGATCTCGCAGGGCTCAAAGCAGGATTTTATCGAGCATTTGGCCAGAGATCATAGGCATTTTTGCGATGTGGAGGTGGCATTGAAAGAATGTGGCTGCGGACATCGTTAGGCTATTTGCGGCTTGTCTTTTGAGCGTCTTTGAATGAGCTTGCAAAAATATCGCTGCGGCAACCTATTTGGTTAGC
>CAUQCZ010000102.1:0-4926 GCA_963516335.1 uncultured Campylobacter sp.
AAGTTTTTTTATCGAGCGCAGAGTTTGTCTTTAGCTCAAATTCCGCCAAATTTAGCGCGGTAAATATTTCTTTATACGCTTTTAAATTTACGGCGAGGCACTGCCTTTTTAGTTCATTTGCGACGTTTGGCGGCGGCGCGTAGCCTAGCGTTTCTTTGATGTTAAATTGCCCCGTTATTTTGATACCCGCATGTAGTTTAAATAGCCTAAAAAAAGCGCGATAAAGCGAGTTTATAAACAAAATTTCATTAAAATTTCCATCGTCCGCGCAGGAGAAAAAATCAGCCCTGATATCTTTTAGCGCGATAAATTTATCGAAAAAATCGTCAAAACTCACGCTTGATAGCGAAAAGACCAAGCTTCTCACGACATTTTCGTTTATTGGCTCGTTTAGGGAGGCTAGTTTATTTAGCTCGCTTGCGGCCAAATATAAATTTTCGTTATGTATGCGGTAGAGTTCAAAAAGCGCGTTTTTCGTGATACTTAGGTTCATTTTTGTGGCTTGTCTGCCGAGTAAATTTACGGCTTCTTCGGGCGAGCCCGGTTTAAAAAATCTCGCAAAATTTACCCCGAAAGCCTTTTGCGTATCAAAAACGGCTTTGGCGTCGGGTTCAAAAAGCTCGAAAACGAATGCGCCGCCGTTTTTGCAACCGTCTATCAGGATTTTTAACTCTTTTGCGGGGATTTTTTTATCGCTTTTTACGTGCAAAAGCGGACTGCAGCCAAATAGCGAAGGCTCGCAAAGATGCGCGCGCGCAGCCTCAAAATCGTACTCGTCGTAGTAAAGACTCAAAATCTCGAAATCTTTAAATTTGGCTAAAATTTCCTTCGCAAAAAGCTCGATTTGGTATTCGTCTGCGCCGTAAAGCAAGAAATAATTTGGAAATTTAGCCGAATTTAGCGCTGCCTCGAGCTCTTTTCTATACATCGATTTTCTTTACGACTTTGCCGAAAATTTCGGCCGTTGCGATATTTGCGTCCGTGATTTCGACGATGACTTTTTGCAGTAAATTTACGCTGTACGCGCCCAAAAATATCCTGGCGCCCTTTATCTCGTCATCAAGCCTAGCGACCGCGACGTTTTGATTTTCGCTGATATAGGCGTTAAATCGCTGCCCGATGCGCTCTTTTGCCCAGCGCGCGAATTTTCTATCCATAAAGTCAAATGCGACTCTGTCGGCCTCGCGCTCGAGTTCGCTTAAATTTGAACAAGTCGCTTCGATATTTAAAAGCAGGTAGTTGAAAAACTTCTCGTCGTTGCGCAGTTTGGCCTTTAAAAGGCGGTGCAACGTAAGGTCGGAGTAGCGGCGGATCGGGCTTGTAAAGTGTGTATAGCGCTCAAAACCCAGTCCGAAGTGGCCTAAATTTTGCGCGCCGTATTCGGCCTTTTTTTGCGATTTGATGATGAGTTTGTCGATCTCCTCGCGGTTGCCTACGGCGTCGGCCTGCGCTTGGATTTTGCGGACCAAATTTGCGATGTCGCTTTCGTAAACGAAGTCAAAGCCCAGGGCGCCGAGGTCTTCGAGTAAAATTTGTATTTTTCGCAGATCCGGCGAGCCGTGATTTCTAAAAACGCCTTTTACGATACGTTTTGCTGCTGCGACGTTGGCCAGCAGCATGCAGTCCTCGACGAGTCTGTGCGAGTCGGTATCGGTCTCAAATCTCGTAGAGGCGAGCCCACCGTCTGCGTCAAGGCTCATGCGAAGCTCCTGCGTTCTAAAGTCAAACGCGTTTTTTAGGCGTTTTTTGCGTAGGCGCGATGTGAGCGCGAAAAGAGGCCTTATCCAGCCGGTCTCGTCCTCACGTTCGCCGCGTAAAATTTGATCGACTTCGTCGTAGTTAAAGCGTCTTTTTGAAGCGATTAGAGCTTCTAGGAGCTCTTCTTTTACGACTTCGCCGTTTTCGTCTAGCGTGATTTTGAAACAAAACGCAAGGCGCGCGGTATTTGGCTTGAGAGAGCAGATATTTTCGCTCAAATTTCGCGGCAGCATCGGCACGGCTTTGTGCGGAAAATATATAGAAAATCCGCGCGTTTTGGCCTCTACATCTATCGGAGAGTAGGGAGTGACGTATTCGCTGACGTCTGCGATCGCGACGTAAATTTCTCGCTTTTTCTCGTCAAAATATATCGCATCGTCAAAGTCTTTGGCATCGACGGGATCGATCGTGCAAAAAGCTAGCCCCATTAAATCTACCCTTTGCGGATACATCGTAGCATCGACCTCGTCGCCCCACGCTAGCGCCTGGGCTTCGCACTCCTCGTTAAATTCGTCGTTTTTGTTAAATACGGCGAGCGAGATATTCTCGTCGCTTAGCGGATCGTTTATATTGCCGATGACCTCGGTGATTTCGTTATTTAGATTGCCGATTTTTAGTAGTGTGCCCGGCGGCAGCATTTTCAGGGATTTTTGCGACGCTTTTAGAGCCGAGCTAAGTCCGGTTTTAACGTTTACGCCAAGGATTACCGAGCCTATTTGCTTGGTATAGACTACGCTCGTTTCGTTGGCGAGTTTTAGCGTCATCACGACTTTGGCGCTTTGGCGTTTTTTCTTTAGCGGTAAAAGCTTTGCCAGCACGATGTCGCCGTAGTGCGAGGCATTTAAATTTTTATTTTCTATTATTATATCTTGCTTGAAGCGTTTGTCGTAAGGCGCCAAAAAACCTGTGCCGTTTGCGCTTATATCAAGCTTGCCGCAAACAAAGCCGTTATTTAGGTAGTAGCGATCTTTGTGGTGGCTTGCGGCGTTTAAATTTAGTAAATTTCGTAGGATTTCTTTATCAGAGGAGGCGACTTCCTTTTCGCTCACTCCGTCAAGTAGTTTGGTTAAAAATTCTTTCACAAATTCGCTTTGACTTTTGCGACGGCTTCGAGGAATTTGTCTTGCGCGAAGCCGTATTCGTCGAGGTACATTAGCGTATTTTGTAGTCCGTCATCGCTAAGTTGACTAAAAATATTTACGGCGTTTTTGACGACCCTGAGCGCTTTTGAGTAGTCTTTGATATGCTCGGGCGCATCGTCCGGATCGTTTGAAAAATATATCGCCTCTACTAGCTCGGTTTCTAGGTTCCATTGTTCGAAAATTTTAGCAGTTACCGTTTCGTTTGAGATGCCTACGATCTCGGTTTCTAGATCGGATAGATCAAATGGATTTGAAATTTCTTTTAATCTTTTTCTAAATTCGTCTGCCTTGCCTTTTTCGTTTAGCTCATTAGAAATCACGATTTTGCCGACTTCTAGCATAAATGAAGCGGGGCTTAACACGGCGAGTTCTTTCGCGTCGATCTTAGAGTACCAGTTGTACGTGAGGGCATTTTGCATTATGGAAATATTTAAAAAGTCGTGGCTAGTAATTCCGTAAGGGTCTAAATTTATCTTAAAGTTCTTTTTAACGGCGCTTGAGAGCGCGAAACCGCGTACAGTCGCCATACCAAAAAGCGATACGGCCTTTTCGATAGTCGTTATTTCGCGACTAAATCCGTAAAGCGGAGAATTTGCCGAGCGTAAAATATTCGCCGTTAGCATCGGGTCTTTAGCGATTATCTGAGCTAGGTCGCCTAGCGAACTATTTTCGTTTGAACAGACAGCTTGGACTTTTACTACCGTATCGTCTAGCGGAGGGAGCGCCTTTATATGTTTGTAGATTGAATCATTCATAATTTTTACACTCTATATCTATAAAATTTTTATAATCTGCAATTTTACACTAAAAGGCTTTTTAATAAACTTAAATCGAGTCTAAGTCAAGTTTATTTCAGCGCGCAAATAGTATAATCACGCAAATTTATCTTAAAACACAAGGAATGCAAAATGGCTGTAAACATTTATTACGACAAAGATTGCGATTTGAGCTTGATTAGAAGCAAAACCGTCGCGATGATAGGTTTTGGCTCGCAAGGACACGCACACGCCGAAAATTTGCGCGATAGCGGCGTAAAGGTGATCGTTGGCCTAGCAAAAGGCGGCAGAAGCTGGGCGAAGGCCGAGGCAAAGGGCTTTGAGGTAAAAACGGTAGCAGAAGCCGCAAAGGCCGCCGACGTCGTTATGATTTTAACTCCCGACGAGCTTCAGGCCGAAATTTTCGAGCGAGAGATTAAACCTAACCTTAAAAGCGGCGCAGCGATCGCGTTTGGGCACGGATTTAACGTGCATTTCGGACAGATCAAAGCTCCTGAAGACATCGACGTCATCATGATCGCTCCAAAAGCGCCCGGCCACACCGTAAGGAGCGAATTCGTTCGCGGCGGCGGCATCCCCGATCTAATCGCCGTAGAGCAAAATGCAAGCGGAAAGGCTAAAGAGCTAGCTCTAAGCTACGCTAGCGCGATCGGCGGCGGTAGAACAGGCATCATCGAGACGACCTTTAAAGACGAGACTGAGACCGATCTTTTCGGCGAGCAGGCGGTGCTTTGCGGCGGACTTTGCGCACTGGTAAACGCGGGCTTTGAGACGCTGGTAGATGCCGGATACGAGCCTGAGATGGCGTATTTCGAGTGCCTTCACGAGCTAAAACTAATCGTGGATCTAATGTATCAAGGCGGTATGGCCGATATGCGCTACTCTATCTCAAACACCGCAGAGTACGGCGACTACGTAAGCGGCCCGCGCGTCATAGGCGAAGACAGCAAAAAAGCGATGAAGGAAATTTTAAAAGAGATCCAAAACGGTAAATTTGCAAAAGACTTCATTCTAGAACGCAAGGCTGGATACGTACGCATGAACGCAGAGCGCGGCATCGCCGAAAGAAGCCTGCTAAATCAAACCGGTAAAAAATTACGCTCTATGATGCCTTGGATTAGCTCTGGCAAACTCATCGACCAAAGCAAAAACTAATTGAACTCAAAATCCAGAAAAAGATCCGCTAAAAAGCGTCCTAAAAAAGGGCGCTTGAGAGGCGGATTTAAGCTACTGTTTTCCGCTATTTTTAC
>CAUQCZ010000103.1:0-4880 GCA_963516335.1 uncultured Campylobacter sp.
ATTTGACGAGTATTTGGCAAGGTTTTGGAAGTTTTTGGCGCGAGCCTGCTTGTCGTCTTTTGTTGATTGTTTGATCTTTTGCGCATCGACGTCGTAAAATTCTAAAATTTTAGCCCCGTACGTGTCGCCTCTGGCCGCGATTTTAAAGAGCAAATCTCTGATGCCGACGTTTTTGTCCTTTAGCTCGGTGTTTAGCTCTTTAAAAATTTGCTCCAAAAGTACCGTCATGCGCGGCTGTTTGTGGTGCGGGACCTGCTCGTTGGTTTGCAGTAGATAGTTTTTTAGATCGCTTTTTAGTCCCTCGACGTCGGTGAGTCCAGCTTCTGCTAGGATATCTCTAGTCTCTTCGTTTAAATTTACCAGCACGAAAAGCACGTGCTCGCTGGTTAGATACTCGTGAAAATTCGAGTAGGCAAACTGCCCGGCCTTTTCCAAAAGATAGCTTAAATCCGAGTCAAACATCATTTCCTCCTCTTTGCGCCTTTTGCGCGCCCGTTTTTGCGGGCTATTCTTCCTCGACAACGGCCTTTAGCGGGTAGCCTGCGGCGGCTGCGGCTTTTAGCGTTTGGTTTTGTTTGGTTTGGGCGATCTCTTTTGTATAGACGCCGGCCACTCCGCTGCCTTCGTTATGGATTTTTAGCATCACGGCTACCGCGCTTTGCATATCGCGATTAAAAATCTCGACAAGCACGCTCACGACAAAATCCATACTCGTAACGTCGTCGTTTAGTAAAACAACCTTAAATTTGCGCGGAAATTCTGGTTTTTCCTTAAGGGCGACGTCTCGCTCCCACTCGGTGGCGGTTTTAGCGGGCATTTTTTATTCTTTCAAAATCCTTCGTCATCGCGTCTAGATGGATGCCGCCTAGGTAGTATTTCACGCCGAATTTTCCGCTATCTACGTCGGTTAGCTCCTGATATACGC
The DNA here is from genome assembly GCA_963516335.1 of uncultured Campylobacter sp. Taxonomy (GTDB): domain Bacteria; phylum Campylobacterota; class Campylobacteria; order Campylobacterales; family Campylobacteraceae; genus Campylobacter_A. The sequence continues at coordinate 926 of CAUQCZ010000103.1, forward strand.
CGCCTTTTAGCACCATTTTTATCGGCACGCTCTCAAGCCGCTCGTATTTTATATCCTCTAAAATTTGAGCCGAAAGCTTGTCGTTTGTCTTTATATCGTTTGAGATAAAGTAAAAGGCGTTGTATTTTTGCGCGAAATTTTCTACTACGTACTCGTTCGTGACGTTTTCAAAGTGCGTTAGCCCCACGATCGTAAAGTCGTTCAGATGATCGATCTGAAATTTGGTGAGATCTGGTGCTTCTTTTTGACACGGCGGACAAAACGTACCGAATATATCAAACATCAAAATTTTATCCTCGTCGCCCTTGATAACAAAGCCGCCATCGACGCGCTTTAGCGTGAGTTCTTTGCCAAACACGCTCTTTAGCGCGATCTCCTCGCCCGTTTTATAGCCTTCTATCTTTGCGGGAGCTTTTGCCGTCTCGTCCTCGCCGCAGCCTGCTAGAAATATCGCGCAGGCCAAAGCCGCAAAAATCGCCTTTATGGTTTTTTTCATATTATTTTCCTTGTTTTGATCTTAGTTCGGTTATGCTTTCGCCGCCAAAGCCGTAGTCGTCGGTGCTAACTTCCTCTATTACGACGACGGTTCTGCTCGCGTCGCGCTTTAGCGTATCGCCTAGCAGCTTTGTTACGCCTGCTATGAGCGCGCGCTTTTGTTCGGCGCTTACGGCCTCTTTTTCTTTTGTGATTTTTATATTTACGTATGGCATCTGCTTTCCTTAAGCGTATTTTTTCATCGCTACACGCGCTTCTTTGTCGGCTTCTTTGCGTTTTATCGTCTCGCGCTACTCGCGCCTTTACTATATTTTTGTCGTTTAGATAGAGCGCTAAAACCACTAGAGTGAGGCCCTCTTGCGTGACTTGACCGAAAATTTTATCTATCTGCTTGCGGTGCATCAGCAGCTTTCTAGGAGCCCGCTCGTCGGGGCGAAACGCCGAGTGCGTCGTGTTTAGGTGGCTGATATGCGCGTTTAGCAAAAACAGCTCGCCCTTTATCACGCGCGCAAAGCTGTCTTTTAGGTTTGCGCGGCCCGCTCTTAGAGCCTTTACCTCGCTGCCCTTTAGCACGATGCCCGCTTCGAAGGTCTCGATGATGCTAAAGTCAAACAGAGCCTTTTTATTTTTGGCTAAATCCTTACCCATTTTTTACCTTTTATTTTAAGAAAAACACGCTAGCGCCGCTGCCGCTGAGGAAAAAATCTTTAAATTTATCCATCTGCGGATAAATTTTAAAACACGGCGCAAAAAGATCGTTTAACTTGCGATTTTCGTATCGCTCCAGCAGCTGCGCCGTCGTCATTTCGCGCATTTTTTCCGCCGAATTTACATCGATGCTATCCATAAAATTTGCCCTAAATTCGCCGTAAACCGCAGGCGTCGAACAAAAGACGTTCGGCGTTAAAATTTCTATCGCGGGCACTTCGTCGTCAAAATCGCTTATTATCTCGCCGATGCCGCTAACGTTTGCCGCCTCGAAATCGCTAGCGAAAAACGCCACGTCCGCTCCGATATTCGCGCCTATTTTTATCAAATTTTCGCGCGTTAGTTTTAAATTTAACTCCTCGTTCGCCATCTTTAAAAACGTAGCCGCGTTTGAGCTGCCTCCGCCAAGGCCCGCACCTAAAGGGATTTGCTTTTTTATCACGATTTTATGCGAGGCGAAAAACTCGTCCAGCTCGTTTTTAAAGCCCGCTTTTTCCAGCTCAAATTTAGCCTTTAAAACGATATTGTTTTCGATATTTTCGTTATCGCACTCAAGCGCGAAGCCGTTAGATTTTTCAAAGAAAATTTTGTCGTAAATCTCGCGCCTTAAAACAAAGCGAGAGACGATCTCGTGGTAGTTGCCGCGAGTGCCGACGATCTTTAAAAACGAGTTGATTTTCGCGTAGCTTTTCATTATTTTACGATTTTATCGCTCAGCTCTTTTAGGCTCGCTTCGCCCGCACCGTTTAGGGCCTGTTTGTTTTCCGCCGCTACGTCCTCTACTAGCTCGGAGCGCAGGATCATCATATTTTTAGGCGCGTCGATGCCGATTTTTACGCCGCCTTTTGAGATACCTACGACCGTGATTTTGATATCGTTTCCCAGCATTATGCTTTCGTCTTCTTTTCTTGCGAGTATTAACATTTTTCGACCTTATTTAGTTTATATGTTACGGTTTCGTCTTTGATTTCAATGATACTAAAAAATTCATCAAAGTTTATTAAATATAGCCCCTCGGCGCCAAATTTTAGCTTTTCTACGCTCAGTTTTTTGCCAAGCATTACGTCTGCGGGGTCGCCTAAATATTCGTTTTGCGGTAGCGAGATATAATCAAGCGGATTTAAAAACCTCTCGTTTTCATAAATAAATTTACCTTCGCTCACGCGCTTTAGCGCGCTTAGAGTGGCTTTTACGTCAAGCTTTGCGGCTAAAATTTGAGCGTACGAGCGCACGTACGAGCCCTCGCTAACGCTAATGCGAAAGCTCAAAAACGGATGCATATATGCAGTTAAATTTACGTCAAAAACGCTCATCGTTTGGCTTTTTAGCTCAAATTCCTCGCCCGCTCTTGCTAGCTCATAGGCGCGCTTGCCGCCCACATGCTTGGCGCTAAATTTGGGCGGCACGTAGGCGATCTCGCCTTTTAGCTCGCTTAGCGCCGCTTTTACGTCCGCTAAATTTAAAGGTGGGCAAAGCGTGATATCCTCGATATTTTCGTTATCTAGGCTAGCGCTTGTAGTCCCTAGCCACATAGTCGCTTCGTAGATTTTGGGCGTTTTATCTATGTAGTTAAAAAGCCGCGTGTGATTGCCCAGAGCCACGATTAGGCAACCGCTGGCAAACGGATCTAGCGTACCCGAAAAGCCCGCCTTTTTTACGCCGTATTTGCGCTTGAGCCTACTTAGAAAATGATTTGAGCTGATGCCTGCTGGCTTGTTTGCGACAAAAAGCGCGTTCATTTAAATTTGACCTTTGAAGCCTGCGCTAAATTTGCGGCATTTTTTAAATTTGATCCGCGAGCATCAAATTTGAACGCATAAATTTGATCAAATTTGACGCGGTATTTAGCCTGCAAGGTCTCAAATTTACTCATTTTCACACCGCTTTTTCGACGAAGCTAGACATTATCTCGCGGCTGATTCCGCCGAAGTTTATCGTTAGCTTTAGCTCTTTTTTGATCTTAGTTACCGCCGTCACGCGCCCGATACCGAAAATTTTGTGCTTGACGAGGTCGCCTTTTTTGTATTCGCTAGCGGTTTGCGCTTGTGTTTGGATGATGAGACTGCCGGCACACACACCCGCCTCGCTTAAAAATCTGCTCTTTTCCAGTCTCGTTCGCTGACCTTTATAAAAGCGCGAATTTACAAAGCTTAGCGTTAGGGTTTTTTTGGCGCGGGTGATGGCGACGTAGGCTAGGCGTCGCTCCTCCTCGATGTCGCTACCGTCTCCTAGAAGCGGGAAAAATCCCTCTTCAAGCCCGATCACGAAAAGATGCTCGAACTCAAGCCCCTTGCTAGCATGGATACTCATGATCGAGATCGCCTCGCCGCCGATATTATCCTGCTCGCTTTGTAGTGCGATCTCGTTTAAAAACTCCTCGATAGAAAAGCTTGGATTTTGCTTGATTTGGTCTTTTATCATCGCGTAAAACTCGTCGATGTTTGCCACGCGCTCGGAGCCGTCGGGCAAGCTCTCGTAGTATTTTTTGATGCCGAATTTAGCTTCTAGTTTATCTACTAGCTCATAGGGCGAGTCGCACTCTTTTAGCTCTCTTAAATTTGCCGCAAATTCGCCTAGGCTTGAGACGATCTTTTTGCTTAGATCCTTGTCGTTTTCGTCCAGGCTAGATATCGCTTCAAATAGCGAAAGTTTATGCTCGAAGGCGATTTTTTCGATCTTTGCGAGGCTTACTTTGCCAAGGCCGCGTTTTGGGCGGTTGATGACGCGCTTTAGCGAGAAGTCGTCGTTCTCG
>CAUQCZ010000104.1:0-4845 GCA_963516335.1 uncultured Campylobacter sp.
TTAAAGTCAAACTCAAATCCTCTCGAGCGCGCCTTTCCCACTGGCGTACTTACGCTATTTACGGTGCGCATGATATTTTTCTTATCGATGTTAAAGACCGCTGCGCTAGCCGTTATGCTATCGTTTTGAAATTTAGTTCCCAGCTCGACGCTTTTGCCTTCTTCGGGTTTTATGTCGCCTATGTCGCCGTTCATAGCCATCTGCGGGCTAAAGCTTTGCGCGTAGTTGGTGTAAACGGACCACTCGGGCGTTAGCAGGTATAAAAGCCCCGTCTGCCACGTAAATTTGCCGTCTTTTTGGTCGGTGGAGTTTGGTCCGCTAACCGTTCCGCGCGCGATTTGCCTGTAAAATTCATACCTCGCGCCCAAAGAATAGATCAAATTCTCGGTCAAATTTATGCTATCTTGCGCGTAAAATCCGATCGTTTTTAGCGTTTGATACTGGATGCCTGACTCCCTTACCGTCGGTAACCCGACTATGCCGTAGATTGGATTATAGATATTGATATTTAGGTGGGCGCCCGTGTCTCTTAGGCCGCCCGGTCGGTAGCGGTAGTAGCTTTTAGCATCGATGCCAAAGAGTAAGTTATGCTCTATCTCGCCCGTTTGCGCGTAGCCGTTTAGCGTGAGCGAGCCTGCGTGCGTGCGGTGGATGAAGCCGTCATAGTATTCGTTTCGCCTAGTCGCCGTTCCGGTGTTTAAATTTACGTTCATTAGCCTGATGTGGCCGTACTCGTGCTTTGAGCGCGAATACGCATAAGCGCCGCGCAGTAGCCAGTCCTCGCCGATATTTTTTTCAAAATTTACGTCCACGGTGTCAAGCGTCGTTTTTAGTTTATTAAACGGCTCGTCAAGGCGTCTTTTCTTGTCTATCGGCAGTAGCTTGCCCGTGTTTGGGATGAGGTACATACCGCGGTCAATCGGATCGATTGATTTAGAGTGAGCGTAGGCGAAATTTATGCGGTAATCATCGCCCTTATACGAAAGAGAGGGCGCGAAAAGCTCGTTTTCTACGCTACCAAACTCCCTCCAGTAGCGCTTTTTGCTTTTGTCGAATATAAATCTATACGCAAAGCCGCTCTCCGCGATCGGTCCCGTGGCGTCAAAGCCCGCGTTCCAGTAGGCATGGTTGCCCACGCCCGCCCAAATTTCGTTTGAAAAGTCGTATTTTGGCTTTTTAGTGACCATATTTATGATGCCGCCGGGCTCTTGCGCGCCGTAGAGCAGGCTAGAGGGGCCTTTTAGCACCTCGACGCTTTCTACGGTTTTGTTAAAGCTATGCATGACGCTAGCGGGCACCCCGTTTCGCATGATCGAGCCGTCGCGTCCGCCGCCAAAGCCTCGCTTAATGATCGAGTCAAAGATACCGCCCGTAGTGTTGCCGTAGCTAACTCCGCTCACGTTTTGTAGGCTCTCGGCTAAAGTCTCGGGTTTTTTATCCTTTATTTGCTGCTGCGTTACGACGTTTACCGTTTGCGGGATCTCTAAGATAGGCGTATTGGTTTTGCCTACTTCGCTGGTTTTGGCGCGGTATCCGTCGTCCGCGCTCTCGCTAATCTCGACGCCTTGTAGCGCAACGTCGGCGGCGAAAATTTGAGTTAAAAGCAGCGACGAGGCCGCTAAACTTAGGCTAAATTTGTTCATTTATTTTTTCTCCGTTTTAAAATGCATTATCATTATATTATTCTTGCGCTTAAAATTCGGCCTTATTTTAGGCTATAATTTCGGCTATGAAATACGCACATTTAAAACAAATACAATCTTTTCTAGGCAAATTTAGAAAAATAACCGCAATCAGACGCGCGGGCGATATGGCGATATTTATCGAATTTGACGGCGAGCTCGGGCTGTTTTTCGACCTTAGCAAGTCTGACTCTGCGATCTACGCAAATCCTGATTTTCTAAACGTCAAAGAGTACAAAGCGCCCTTTGACGTCGCGCTTAAAAAGAGGTTCTGGGGGGCGAAAATTTTAAATTTAAGCGTGCCCGAGGGAAATAGAATTTTAAAGCTGGAGTGCGAATTCCAAGGCTCGTATAAGAGTCTGGCCTCAAGCCTATTTTTGGAATTTACGGGGCGCTTTACCAACGCGATCATCACGGATGAAAAGGGCGTCATCGTCGAGGCTTTGCGCCACATAGATAATAATTTTCGCGTGATAAAACCGGGGCGCGAGCTGCTAGAGCTGCCGCCTGCAGTGATAAAAGAGCGAGAAATGCCGCCGATAACGGACTTCGCGCAGTATTTTAGCGAGGAATTTAAGCGCGTAAATAACGCAAAGCTAGAAAATCTGCGCGCCGTAAAATCGGCCGCAATAGAGCGAAAAATGCAAAATTTAAGCGAGATTTTATCGGGCCTTGAAAACGAGGCGGATCTAAACGCGCAAAGCGAAATTTTAAGCAAAAACGCGGGGCTGATCCTATCGAATTTACACGCGCTAAAGGACTACGAGCGCGAGGTAACGCTAAATGATTTCGAGCGAGGCGAGGTGAGGCTCGTGCTGGATGATAGCCCCAAAATCGCCGCAAACGCGATGTTTGCCAAAGCAAAAAGGCTAAAGCAAAAGGCGGCGGGTCTAATCATCGAGCGGCAAAATTTGACCGAAAAGCTGGAGTTTTTATCAAATTTACAAACGCTCGTAAATGAAGCAAAAAGCGCCGAAGAGCTAGAAATCCTAGCGCCTAAAAAAGCCCGCGCCGCAAAGCAAAAAGAGCAAAATCAAAACGTCGAGGATTTTTATATCGAGGGTTATAAAATCAGCATCGGACGCAACGAAAAAGGCAACGTCTGGCTGCTAAAAAACTCCAAAAAAGACGACGTCTGGATGCATCTAAAAGACCTGCCGTCCGCGCACGTCATCATCAAAACCGCAAAAAGCGTTCCCAGCGAGGAAATTTTGAGATTTGCGGCGAAAATTTGCGTAAATTTTAGCGTCAAAGGCGGCGGGACGTACGAGGTTGATTTTACTAAACGTAACAACGTCAAAATTACGAGCGGCGCAAATGTAAATTATATTAATTTTAAGACGATATTAGTAACGAAGCACGACTAAAACAGGAGGCGAAAATGGCTGTAACACCCCTTGGCAATACGATTTTTATCAATCAAAACGTAAATATGGTCTCAAACAAGGTCGCCGACGTCCAAAATAGATTTGACTTGCAAAACCTCGCCGCCGCATCGCTGGCAAGCGACGAAAAACAAGAGGTCTCCGAGGTGCGACCGACCGAGGAAACCTACAAAATCGACCCCAAAAACGAGCACGAAAAGCAAAAAGGCAGGCAGGAACAGGGCGAGCTCGCCTCGGAGCAAAAAGGCGAAAACTCTGACGACGAAGACTCCGAAGAGCACGTCGCAGCTAACGACTTTCCGCAGGCATCGCCCTTATTTCATCATCTTGATCTTAAAATTTAAGCTTTCGGGCTTAAATTTGACTGCTCGCGGCTAGGCGGTCAAATTTGGCTCGATTTAGATCAATTTGAGTTTTTTATCCGCTAAATTTAAGCAGCCGTTTTTAGCAAAAGCAAAATCAGGCGTAGCTCGTCAAATTTGCACCGGGTCTACTGCCTCGCTCGGCAAAATTTAACCCAAATCCGCCAAATTTGCGCCACGTTTTAAATCAAAACTAAAATTTAACACAAAACCGCCAAATTTAATCGTCCACTAAAACCCGCAAGCGTAAATTCGCCTCAAATTTCAGCGCTTTTAAGCGAAAATTTTATACAATTTTACTCAAAAAAGGACAAATCATGAAAACGCGTATAATCACCGGCATCGCGCTATTTGCGGTAGTTTTGGTCATCTTTTTCGTCGATAGTTATCTGTTAAATTTCGCCATTTTAGGCTTCGTGCTTTATACGGCCTTTGGCGAAGCGCAAAAGCTCTACGGCTTGCAAGGAAGCTCGCTTGCTCTCGTGGCGGTTATTTTTTATCTGCTTACGCCCTTTTCAAACCCCGCATTTATCGCTATTTTAGCGGTCTTGCTAGTGGTTAGTTTTCTCGCGCACTTTAAGAGCGAAAATCTAACGCCCGCGCTGCCGTTTTTGTATCCGATGACGCCGATTTTTCTCATCTGGATGCTTTATTCGCTCTACGGCGTGGGCTACTTGGCGTGGCTGATTTTAACGGTCGTGGCGTGCGATAGCGGGGCGTTTTTCGTCGGTAAATTTTGCGGCAAGCACGCCTTTAGCCAGACTTCGCCGAACAAAACCTGGGAGGGTGTCGCGGGCGGTATCGCCGTGGCTACGGTCTTTGGCGCGGGCTTTGGCTGGGTGCTGACAGATAGCTTTTGGCACAGCCTCATCACGGCGTTTTTGGTTGCGACTTTCGGCGTTTGGGGCGATCTTTTCGAGAGCTACTTAAAGCGCCGCGCGGGCGTCAAAGATAGCGGCACACTACTGCCCGGTCACGGCGGTATGCTTGACCGCGTCGACGGCTATCTTTTCGGCGTTGCCGCGATGCTCTGGACGCTATCGTGGTAGTGCTGGGCTCGACGGGCTCGATCGGGACGAATACCCTAAATCTAGCCCGTAAATTCGGCCTTAGCGTCGAAGCGCTGAGCTGCGCGTCAAACTACGAGCTTTTAAATGAGCAAATAGCCGAATTTAAGCCTAAATTCGTCTGCATCGCCGAGCCTAAATTTGCTAAATTCGTAAAGCACAAACGCGTTTTTGCGGGCGCTCAGGGCATCTGCGATATGCTAAAAGAGTGCGAGAGCGAGCGCGTCGTAAACTCTCTAGTGGGCTTTGCGGGGCTGGCTCCTAGCCTAAGCGCGCAAAAGCTAGGCAAAAAGCTGGCGCTTGCTAATAAAGAAAGCCTCGTCGCGGGCGGCAAATTTTTAGATAGGGG
>CAUQCZ010000105.1:0-4832 GCA_963516335.1 uncultured Campylobacter sp.
TTAAACTGCACTCCAGCGCCCGCTCTAAAGACCGCTATAGAGTATTTGGAAAATAGATTTGCAGTAGTGCGCGAGCTTTCGGTATCAAATTTCTTACCGTCGGCTTCATTGGCATTAAAGTGAGTAAGCCCAAGACCTAGGCTTAAATTTTGATTTATCTCGCCGTTTACGTCCACCTCAAAGCCCTTGCTCGTCACGCCTTTTTTAGCTTCGTACGCGTCGGTCGTAGTACCCGGGATCTTTTGTCCGGTTTTTGCGCCTATCTTGTCTTGCACGACCTTAAATACGCCAAAAGAAGCCGAAAGCGCGCCGTCAAAATAATCGCCCTTTATGCCCAGCTCATAGTCTTTGCCTTGGACCGGGTCTAAGTATTTGCCGTTGATATCCTTTACGGTTTGGGGTTTAAAGATGCTTGTATAGCTAGCATAAAGCGTGTGGTTTTCGCCGATGTCGTACGTGATGCCCAGATACGGCGTGATTTCTTGAGTGAAATTTCTATTTCCGTTGCCGCCTGTTATGCGGTACTTATAGTAGCTCATTCTGGCTCCTAGCAAAAACTTAAGCTCGTCCGTGATAGAAAATTTATTAGCCAAATAGACCGCCTTTTGCACCGTCTTATCGGCGTTGTTTTGATCGGCATAAGGTAGCTTCGGGTCGTCTAGGTGCAGGTTTTTAAAGTCTATCCTAGTGCGCGCAGCGTAGGCTAGGCCCGCCGGAGTCGTGCGGCTATTCCAGTAGCTACTGACGTTGTCGGAGCTTTTTTATAGTTGTTATACATAGCGCCGAAAACCGCCTCGTGAGACAAGTCAAACGCTTCGTACGGCACGTTTACGTAGGCGTCTATGTTGTGGATATTTTCTTCGCGTTTGTTTGCATAGACGCTAAGTCCGCTAACATCGCCCGTACCGTCTAAATTTACCTTGCCGCCGTAGTATAGTAGATTTGAGTCCGTGTTTGCTCGGCGGAAGGAGTAGGAGAGATTTAGGCTGGCTTCGTTTTCAAAATAGTGCCTAAAATCGGCATAAACGTCAAAAGTCTTGATATCCCACCTAGTCCAAGGCTGAGAGAAAATTTCATTTTTGCTAAACTCGCGCCTAGCGTCGTTTTTGTAAAATGCCGGCATTCCTCCCCAGCGTACGCCGTGACGCTTTAGCTCCTGATAAAACGCGCCCAGGCTAAGCCACGAGCTATCCATGATATCCGCATCAACTACGCCGTATATAGCGGTGTTTTTACGGTTATAGTAGTCCATATACGAGCGAGACTTCTCGTGCATAAAAGACGCTCTAACTCGCACGTTACCATCGGCAGTTACGGGAGTCTGCACGTCGCCCGATACGCCGTATCTATCGTAAGAGCCCGCACTTAGTTTGAAATTTCCCGTCAATTCTTTTGAATTTGCTCTTTTTCGGATGAAATCTAAGCTAGCCGCCGGATTGCCGGCGCCCGCTAGCAGGCCGTTTGCGCCCTTTACGACCTCGACGCGTTCATATGGTAGCAAGCTCATATCGTTTGCGCCTAGGCTAAATCCGCCAAAGCTTGGCATCGAATCAAGCAAATAATAATCTATCTTAAAGCCTCTTGCCGTAGGATATACGCGCTCGTCCCACTTGCTAAGCGTGACGCCCGGGATATTTCGCAAAAGCACCTAATAGTCGTTGATGTTTTGATCCTTTAGTCTGGCCTCCGTTATGACGGTTAGCGACTGAGGCGTTTGGCGCGAAGTGAGGTCTAGCCTCGTGGTGCTTTTTACCAGCTCTTTAGCGTTATATTTGACGTCGTCGCGCCTTTGCTCGCTAGTGACCTCGACGGCCTGAAGCGTCTCTTTGCCCGCTGCGTTCTCGCCGTTTTGAGCGGCTAAAATTTGAACGGACGCGAGCAAATTTATAGCCGCGACCGAAAGCAAAATTTTATTTCTCATCTTTTTCTCCTTTTAAAATTTGATCTTTTTATCCATAAATAAATCCCCGAAACGCTAAGCGCAAGCGGAGCTAGCCCGCATAAAAACCAGAAAAATTTAGTCGCGGCGTTATAATCGCCGTAGTGAGCGCGCCTAAACGTCGATAAAAATTTATCCGTTTTGCTTGCTAGCTCGATATCTTTTACATCGATTAAATTTGCGCTGTTTTTATCGTAAGAAACGGTGCTTGAGTACTGGCTATGAAGGAAGCTTTGACTCGGTTTTTGCCCGTAAAGCGTGATATTTGCGCCATCAAAAAACGGAAAGCTAACGTAATGCGTCCTAAATCCTGGCATATCCGAGGCCGCTTTTTGCACGAGGGCGTCGATAGAGATATTTTTATCGTAAATTTGCGGACCGATTACGAATTTAGAATTATCAAAAGGCGGCATAAACATAAACCTAAGCTCCCACCAAGCACCGCCAAGCGCGACTGCAAAGATAACGGGCGTCGAAAAAACGCCGATAAATTTGTGCGAATCGCTCATAAAAACCGCCATTCTCGCAAACCGAAGGCGCAGCAAATTCGCCCAAAAATTTCGGTAAACGATAAAGCCGCTAATCGAAATAATAAAGGCAAAAATCGCCGTCAGTCCAAGCAAAATTTGACCGCTTTTTTCAAGGAGTAAATTTTCGTGAAGCTCGGTAATAACCCCGATAAATCCGCTATCGTGCGGCACGAGATCGCTTTTTATCTCTCCGCTAAATGCATCAAGATACACGCACGCCCACTCTTTTTCGCCCGCTCCGTGCTTTAACAGCCAAATTTTGTCCGTTTTTTGGGGATCTGCGTCGATATTCCAGCCTACTATCTCGTGATGCGGATACTCTTTTTCTATTTTTTCTCTTAGCTCGTCAAATTTTAATCTACTTTTTTGCTCGTTTTCGTCGCTATTTTTTTCGACGTAGATAACGCCTGGCATTAAGATATTATTTATCTCATCTTTATAAACCAAAACCGATCCCGTAAAGCAAACGATAACTAGCGGAATGCAAAATATCAGCGAAGCGTAAGTATGAATCTTATACATAATCTTTTTGCTAAATATATTCACGTTTAAAATTTGCCCTTTTAAAATTTACTTTTAAATCGACGCGGATTCTAGCATTTTAAAAATTAATAATTTCTAAAACTATTATCAAATAAAAAAGGAATCTATATTTTGCGCTAAATATTTAAAAACAGGGTTTAGCAGAGGCAGACGAATGAAAAACGGCAAATTTGTTACGTTAAATTACGGAAATCAATTTAATATGGTCTCAAAGCAAAATCAGCTTTTTAGTTTAAACAAAATCAGCGCCAAACGGTCGAGCAACCGCCGAGCGCAAATTTGATGCAGGTCTCGCCCAAAGCAAACTCAAATTTGAGCTCTAGATTTCCTCTCTTTTATAAATTTTACTCACAAATTTATCTATCTTATACACCGCGCCAAAGAGAGCAGGCACCACCAGCAGCGTTAGCAGCGTCGAGCTAATGAGCCCCGAGATCACCGAGATCGCCATCGGGGAGTTACCCTCGTATCCAGCGCCTCTGCTAAGCGCAAGCGGCAACATGGCAAATATCATCGCAAAAGTAGTCATCAGTATCGCTCGTAGCCTCTTAACTCCCGCGCGCACGATGGCTTCGTTTAGCTCCACGCCCTCGTTTGCGTAGCGATTGGCAAAATCCACGACCAAAATCGCGTTTTTGCCCACCATACCGAAAAGCAAGATCGCGCCGACCATCACAAACAGGCTAAAGGAGTTGTCGCTAAGATACAGCCCGACCGCCACGCCGCCAAAGGCAAGCGGCATCGAGATCATAATGATGAGCGGCAAAATAAAACTCTCGTAAAGCGCGGCTAGGATCATATAGATGAGCACGACGCTAAGGCTGATCGTAAATACAAAGGCTGCGTTCGTGTCGTTCATCATCTCGATAAATCCCGTCATCACGTAATCATAGCCTGCGGGCAAAATTTTACCGATATTTTCGTCGATACCCTTTTGCACGGCACCTAGCGGGACGTTATCCACGTTTGCGACGATCCTGATTTGACGCTGTTTGTTAAAGCGGTTTATCACGGAAAAGGTCTTGCTCGTCTTAAACTCCGCCACCGCGCTTAGGCTTATACTCTCGCCCTGCGTATTTTTGATCTTTAGTTTTTGCAGCGCCTGCGCGTCCTTGCGGTACTCGTCGTCAAACCTCAGTATCATATCGTACTGCGCGTCGCCGTTATCAAAGCTACCCAGCCTGTTTTGCCCAAACGAGGCGTATATCACCTGCGCGACCGCACTAGGATCGACGTTTAGGCGTTTGGCTTTGTCTTTATTTACGCTGATTTGCAGCTCGTTTATCTTGTCCTCGTTATCGCTTCCCACATCCGTCGTGCCCTCGATAGCGCGCACCATCGCTATGGCTTTAGGCAAAATTTCATCTAGCTTTTCCAAACTATCGCCCGTGATCGTTAGCTGCACCGGCTCGCTGTCGCTACCCGTATCGACGTAGGGTATCTGTAGGACTTTGACGCTGAGATCTTCAAATTTAAGCTTCTTTCTATACTCGTCCATTATCTGCGTTTGGCGCTCTTTTCGCGACTCAAAGCCTTTTAAGCGGACGTAAATTTTAGCCTTGTACGCGTCCTTTGAGTCCGTGTAGCCAGCGATCATATAGGAGTACTCGACGCGCGGATCGCTATCTACGGTGCGCACGACCTCGCCCGCTCTAGCGCTCATAGCCTCGACCGAGATGCCGGGGTTTGCCTTTAAAAATATCTCAAACTGGCCCTCGTCCTCGACTGGCAAAAAGTCCATACCGACCTTGCCCGCTAGGCTCATACAAAGAGCCAGCACGCCCAAAGTAAGGATAACAAACGCGGTTTTAAACCTCAAA
>CAUQCZ010000106.1:0-4826 GCA_963516335.1 uncultured Campylobacter sp.
CCGCAAACGCCAAATACGGGTTTGCCGTGCTATCAGGAAATCTCATCTCGGCACGCACGGATTTTTCTCCCGAGCCGTAAGGGATACGGATCGATGCAGAGCGATTTTGGCTTGAGTAGGTGAGTATCGACGGCGCTTCAAAGCCCGGGATTAGGCGCTTGTAGCTGTTTGTGCTCGGGTTTGTAAATGCCGCGACGCTTCTTGCGTGGTTTAAAATTCCGCCGATGTACCAGCGCGCGAAATCGCTTAAATTCGCATAATTTCCCTCGCCGTAGAATAAATTTTTACCGTCCTTCCACACCGACTGATGCACGTGCATGCCGCTGCCGTTGTCGCCGTAGAGCGGTTTTGGCATAAAGGTCGCGGTTTTGCCGTTTAGGTGCGCGACCATTTTTACGACGTATTTGTAAATTTGCACGTTATCGGCGGCCTCTACGAGAGTGCCGAATTTCACACCGATCTCGCCTTGCCCCTGCGCGACTTCGTGGTGCCCGACGAAGACTTCAAGCCCTACTTGCTCTAAAACCTGCATCATTTCAGCGCGCAGATCGACCATGCTATCGGTAGGCTGCGTCATCAGATAGCCGCCTTTTCGGCGCGGCCTATGGCCTGTGTTGTAGCCGTCGGTAAAGTCCTTGGCGTCGTTCCACTCGCCCTCTTCGGTATCTACTTCGTACATCGCGCAGTTTGGGCTATCGACGATTTTTACGTTATCGAATATAAAAAATTCGTTCTCCGGCCCAAAATACGCCGCGTCGCCCACGCCGCTTTCTTTTACGTAGGCCATCGCTTTTTTGGCTATCGAGCGCGGGCATTTTTCGTAAATTTGCCCCTTGTAAATGTCGTAAATATCGCAAAAAACGACTGCGGTAACGTCGGCGGTAAAAGGATCCAAAAAGGCGCTAGTAGCTTCCGGACGCATTATCATGTCGCTTTTATCTATCGGCTGCCAGCCTCCCAGCGAGCTCGCGTCCATCGGCACTCCGTGCTCGAAATGCGCCTTTTCGACGGCTTTTACGTTATACGTGATGCTGTGCCAAGCGCCGTTCATATCGGTAAATCTAAAATCTACGAATTTAACCTCGTGCTCTTTGCAAAAATCAAAAAAATGATCGACGTTTTTTACGAATTTTCCCATTTTTCCGCTCCTTTGTTTATTAATTTCGTAATTGTATCATAAAATATTGCTTTTAAGATTAATTTAAATAATTTTTTCTACCCGATCTAAAATTTTACAAATTCTCTATCGCGGTTTTTAAATACCGCACACTTACTAAAGCCCAAATTTCTAGCGATTTGTTCGCATTTTTCGCCGTTTAGACCGACCTGATCCTTTGCATGAGCGTCCGAGCCAAAGGTGATCGGTATGTCTTTTTCGGCGATCATTTCTAGCAAATTTACGCTTGGATACTGCTCTCCGGCGGGTTTTCTAAAACCGGACGCATTTATCTCGACCGTCAAATTTGCCTTTTTTATAGCATTAATCGCGTCTTTAGCAAGGAGTCTAACGTCGGTTTTTGGCATAAATTTAAATACCTTTAGCAAATCCAAATGTCCGACTATGTCAAATTTACCCGACTTTGCCATCTTTTCTACGCAGTAAAAATAATCCCGCCAAATTTGATCTATGTCGCGTTTTTCGTATTCGCCGATAAATTCGGGATTATCAAAGCCCCAGCCGCCCAAAAAATGCACCGAGCCGATGAGATGGTCTACGTCGCGCGATAAAGCCCGCTCATCCATAAAGCCCTCTAAAAAATCGACCTCGTAGCCGAGCATTATTTTTATCTGCCCGTCAAATTCGTCTCTAAGGCGCAAAATTTCGCTCTCATAAACATCCATTTGCGAAAAATCCATACGGTACGCTTTGTCAAATTTCATCGGCGCATGATCGCTAAAGCCAAAATACTCGCAGTTTGAATTTATCGCACTCAAAACGTACTGCCTGGGCTCGTCTACGGCGTGTTTGCAAAGCGGAGTGTGATTGTGAAGATCGACTTTCATTCTCGTCCTTTTATTTCCGAGATGCTACCTAAAATTTGATAAATTTAAGGATAAAATTCGCTTTTTAAACTTACATTTCGTTAATTTTTTATATAATCAGCTTAAATTTAAATAGGAGTTTTTATGACGCAAGAAGAACTTGACGCCTTGATGGCGGGCGATTTAGAGGGCGTTGCCGCCGAGACCGACGACGCGCAAGCTAGCGACGATGAAAATTTAAACCTAGAAACCGCCGAGGAAGCCTCGGTAGAGAGCAAAGACGCAGACGTTAAATTCGACTCCGGCGACTACAAAGTATCCTCAAATATGCCGTGGCCTCCGCCTCCTCCGACGGATGATCACAAGATGGTTCATCAGCTAGACGACGTCACGAAGGATAGCGAAGAAAAAGCCACGCAGATGTTTGACAAGCTTGATGCGATTAATAACTTTTCTATGGACGCGGAGAGCGGGCTTAGCGAGATTATCGGCGGTATAGAGGCTAATATCGAAATTTTTACCAAACTGCACGAAAAATTCCCAAATATCGTTACTTTTGCCGATGCGCTAGAAAAAAATAACGCCCTAAAAAGCTCCGCAGAAACGACGCTAGATAACGTCAGGATGGCCGAGGACGAGATAATGATGGCGATGGATATGATGCAGTATCAAGACATCCACCGTCAAAAGATCGAGCGCGTAATTAACGTCATGCGCGCGCTTAGCAAGTATATGAGCAGTCTGTTTGAGGGCAAGATAGACGACGAGAAGCGCGTGGCCTCGGCCGTACATATCGCGGGCGATACGCACACCGAAAACCTCGTCAGTAACGACGATATCGAAGCTCTGATAGAAAGTTTGGGCAAAAAATAGTGCTAAAGCCCGAGCTTTTATCTCCCGCGGGGAATTTAACCAAGCTAAAAATAGCCTTAGAGTACGGTGCGGACGCGGTTTACGCATCGGTGGCGAGCTTTTCTCTTCGCACCCGTTCGGCGCGCGAATTTAACCTTGAAACCTTTAAAGAAGCTATCGAATACACGCACGCAAAGGGCAAGAAATTTTACGCGACGGTAAACGCGTTTCCTTTTAATTCGCAAATAGAGCCGCTAAAGCGCCACTTGCAA
This sequence comes from uncultured Campylobacter sp., assembly GCA_963516335.1. Classification (GTDB taxonomy): domain Bacteria; phylum Campylobacterota; class Campylobacteria; order Campylobacterales; family Campylobacteraceae; genus Campylobacter_A. The sequence continues at coordinate 3,108 of CAUQCZ010000106.1, forward strand.
ACGATTTCTGCAATGAAGCCCGATGCCTTTATCATCGCGACTCCTGGCGTCATGAGCCTGGCAAAAGAGATCGCGCCCGAGATTGAGATCCACCTCTCGACGCAGGCAAACGTCATGAATGCGCTCGATGCTAAAATCTACCACGAAATGGGCGCAAAACGCATCGTCGTAGCGCGCGAAATGAGCCTAAAAGACGTCGTGAAGATAAAAGAGCAAATCCCGACGCTAGATATCGAGATTTTCGTACACGGCTCGATGTGCTTTGCATACTCGGGACGCTGTTTAGTGAGCGCGGTTCAAAGCGGCCGCCAATCAAACCGCGGCAGCTGCGCCAACGACTGCAGGTTTAAATACGAACTCTACGCCAAAAATCCCGAGAGCGGGACGCTGTTTCGCCTAGAAGAGGACGAAGAAGGCGGCACGCACGTGATGAACTCAAAGGATTTAAATTTATCCGCGCACATAAAAGACATCATCGAAAGCGGCGCGGTCGATAGCCTAAAAATCGAAGGCCGTACGAAAAGCGAATACTACGCCGCCTGCGCGACTAGAGCTTATCGCATGGCTATCGACGACGCAGCGGCTGGTAAATTTGACGCGCAAATTTACGCAGGCGAGCTAAATACGCTAAAAAATCGCGGCTTTACCGACGGCTACTTGGTAAATCGCCCGTTTGAAAAGACTGATACGCAAAATCACGCCAGCAGCCTAGAAGAAGGCACTCATCAGGTAAATGCTATGAGCGAGGACGGCGAGTTTTTTAAATGCAAATATAAAATTTTCCCGGATAGCGAGTACGAGATCGTGGCGCCGCTTGGCTCGCGGATAGATGAGTGCGAGAGCGAAATCTCGCAAATTTTCGCTCGCGACGGCAAGAAATTTATCAAATTTAAAAAACTCGTAACCAAAAAAGGCAAAGAGATCGCCGAGATCCACAGCGGCAACGAAAACGAAGTAAATTTGGGCGCGAGGCTGCCTAAATTTAGCTTTTTAAGAGAGGAAATAAAATGAAATTCGTTTCAATCATAATGGGAAGCAAGAGCGACTACGACGTAGTTAGCGAGGCGGCAAAGGTGCTTGAAAAATTTAACGTTCCTTACGAGCTGATCATAAGCTCCGCGCACAGAAGCCCGAAGCGAACGAGCGAATACGTCGCCGCAGCCGAGGAAAAGGGCGCGCAGGTATTTATAGCAGCAGCCGGCATGGCGGCGCACTTGGCGGGCGCTATCGCGGCAAACACCACTCGTCCTGTGATCGGCATACCGATGGCAGGCTCCGCGCTTAGCGGCGTGGACGCGCTTTATTCGACTGTACAGATGCCCGGCGGCATGCCCGTGGGTACAGTCGCTATCGGCAAGGCCGGCGCGGTAAATGCAGCCTATCTGGCACTGCAAATTTTGGCTCTAAACGACCAAAATCTAGACGAAATGCTAAAGGCCGACCGAGCAGCCAAAGCCAAGCAGGTGGAGGATGATTCGGCGAAGGTGGAAGTTTTACTCGCCTAAAGGAGCAAAGATGCAGACATACTTAAGTGTAGACGAATTTTGCAAGCTCGTACACCTAGAGCGCGAGGTGATCGAGGGGATGATAAACCGCGGCGTGCTAAACACGAAAGAAGAGGGCGGCGAGATCCTCATAGAGGCTAGTCAGGGCACGATGAGCGTGGTGCCTAGCGTCGTGGCCGTACCTGCGCCCCAGATCGGCGCGGATGGCTTTAGC
>CAUQCZ010000107.1:0-4804 GCA_963516335.1 uncultured Campylobacter sp.
CGCCAAAGGTCGTGGACTCGCTTTACAAAGACGGCAAATTCTACGTAGTAAACGACCCCAAACCCGTTACCGTGCTTTCCGCAGAAGCCGCGGAGCGAATGAAACGCATCCTCATAAAAACCGTAGAAATCGGTACGGGCAAAAGAGCCAAGATAGAAGGACTAGAAATCGGCGGCAAAACTGGAACCGCGCACATCGCGACGACGGGCGGCTACGGCAATACCTACAACGGATCGTTTTTCGGCTTTGCTAACGACTCTCGCGGCAACTCCTATACCATCGGCGTTTTAACCAGAGAGCCCAAAAAGCCTTATTATTACTTCGGCGCCCAAAGCGCCCTACCGACATTTAGGGCGGCAGTCGAGCTGATGGTGGAGGAAGGGTTTTTAAAACCGGATGAAAATTTAACCGTGCCGCAGACGGCAACTACGCCCGAGTCTATCGCAGCGGCTGCAAATGCGACGCAAAAGCAACCCGTGCAGACAAATCAGGACAAAAAACAGACCGCGGCTAAAGCCAAAAAATAATCGAGAGCAAAATTAGGCGCCGCGTTTACGTGCCTCAAAAGACCCGCGCTTTTACTTGCTTCGCCGCGTTTTTCGTATTTATCCAGGTAAATTTGCTGCTAATACTATCTTGGCCGACTTAGAAAATTCATACGTTTGTAACCCTGCTAAATACGCCAAAACGCGCCGTCTCGGTATAAACATAAAAGCCGTCCGCTTAAATTTACGCAAAAGCGCAACGCAAAAGTAAATCCGAAATTTACTAAATTTATAAAAATATTTTGAGACGATAAAAAGACTATGCGTCAGGCGTACTGCAGTATTTCAAGAAAAATTTGGTCACGAATCGCCGCTTGCTTGCAAAAGGCTACCGACACGCGATGACCTTCAAACAGCTAAATGCACCCTTTGGCGCGGCGATCGTTTTGCATTTGCGCCCATGGATGCAAACTAGCTGTAAATTAAGCGATTTGATATCGATTAAAACCACATACAAAACGGCGACGACGTAAAAGCGACGCATTTATCTTTGTAAAAAAAGCTTGAACCGGCGGTCGTAAGCCAGGCTAAATCAACCTATGAATGCGAGATAAAATAAATTTTACGTATTAGACGCGCTAGATTTTAAGATTTATTTAAACCCCATAAAGGCGCACGGCCAGGCTAAATTCGGCCGATTGATCGGCTCGCACTTTAATTTTACCAAGCTAAAATCGTCCGCTCGTTTGCAAAATAATGCCGCGCTATAAGCCAAATTCCCATACTCGGGTAGCACGCCCGCACGCTCTACGCTATCAAGCAGATAGCTACCTTATGCGCTTTAAGTTCGTTTTTGAAATTTTATATATTTTCGAGCCTGCGTTTTGGCTGAAATTTTGATCCACGACCTCGTCTGCCACCGCTCTCGCCCAGGCTTCGTCGAAGCTTTGTCCGTTTAGATTTGCGCTGCTGGAGTAAAGCCAGTCAAATTTACGCAAAAACTCCTCGTGGGCGCAATCTTTCACGACGCGCACAGCCTTGGCATTCGGATATAAAAACGTCGTTTTTCTTGTGCGACGCACTAAATTTTTAAATTTAGCGGGCACGCGAGCGAGATTTTTTAGCTCGCTAAGCTTTGCCGTCGTTATGAGGCAGGGTTTGTCTGCGGCTCGGCGTTTGAGCGCGTTTATCTCGCGAAAATCCTTGCTCAAAAATCCAGCCGTCGTATCGGTCTGCGCTAAATAAATCATATTTTTCTCCAAATTTAATCTCTTAAAAGTTGTCGCGCCCGGCTTACCGAAAATTTTACTACGATTTTTTGCCTGGAACAGGCGCATAAAAACGCCACAAATCAGCATCTGATTTTATCTAAAGCTTAGGCCAAGCCTAGTTTTAATCGTATCCGAGCCGCCTTGCTTGCAAAAATTGCTTCTTCGAGCTTTTTAAAACAAGCCTTTGCTTCTCGCAAAAAAGGACGTGCTTATGATTTGATTAAATTTGGCGCGATTAGGCCTTGGCGCGTTAAATTTTACGCCTTTTATCATCCCTGGCTAGCAAAAATATGCACGAGATAATGAGCGTAAAGCCCGCAAAATCAAGAAACACGAACTCCGTCCCCAGCCAAAAATAGGCAAACGCCGCCGCGCTCACCGGCTCGATGCACGCTATCATGCTCGCCCTGCTTGCGCCTATTATCTTTAGTCCCGTCATGTAAAAGCTAAACGCGCATACCGTGCCAAGGATCACCACCGCGGCAAGCGCCGCAAAGCCATCCGCGTCGCTCACGCCGCCTAGCTGCCAAACCCGCGTGTAAAGCGCGAGCACGCCGCCGCCGATGACCATACCCCAGCCTAAATTTAACGGGACGGGGTATTTTTGATTTAGCTTCGCGGGGATGAGGCTGTAAACCACGACGCCAAGCGCGCTAACGAGGCACCAAACCAGCGCCTCTGCGCTGATAACGAGCGAGCCCAGATCGCCGTGAGTGGCTAGCAGCATGACGCCCAGCACCGCCAAGATAAGCGCGATGAGCTCGACCTTTTTTGGCGCGCGTCGCTCCAAAAAGCAAACTACGGCAAGGATGAGCGCGGGCGCAGAGTACTGGATCACGGTCGCGACGGCGGCATTTGAGAGCTCGATGCTGTAAAAATACGCGTACTGCGTCATCATGAGCCCAAATACGGCATAGATGAGCAGCTGCGGCAATAGCGCGCGATCTTTTAGCGGTGTGAGGGCTAGGCGCGGCGAACGAGCGACATAATACGCTACCATCGCAAGCCCGGCAAGGCTCAGGCGGTAGGGTACGAGCCAGTCGGCGCTAATGCCTTTTTGCGTGAACAGATACTGCCCGCAAACGCCGCTAAAGCCCCATAATATGCCGCCAAGAAGCGTGATGAAAACGCCGAAAAATTCGCTTTTTACTAGATTTTTCATTGTATGATTATAGCTAAATTTCAGCCTAATCAATCTAACTTATTTATATCTAAAATCCTGCGCCTAAAAAGGTCAAAATTTGCGTCGAGTTCGCTTTTGCGGTTTATAGAAATTTCTATAAATTCCCGCTCTTTTCAATGCCGACAAATTTTCTCCCGAGTAAATTTGCCGCGATGCCAGTCGTCGAAGAGCCGGCAAACGGATCGCAAATCACGCTATCTTCGTTACTAGCCGCTAAAATCAGCCGCGCCAAAAGAGCAAGCGGCTTTTCCTGCTTCGCTTTGCTCGCTTAGAAACCTGCCTTCGGCACCGCTTCGCTTGTTTTGCGTCGGATGCTTACCGCAGGCCTTCTCCCACGGCGCGATCGCGGGAAAACTCCAAACGTCTTTCATTTGCTTGCCGTCGTTTAGCTTCTTCATCAGTTCGTAGTTGAAAATGTGCTTAAATTTCTCGCTTTTTCTCGCCCAGATTATTTGCTCGGTGCTATGCGTAAGGTATCGGCAACTAAAATTCGGCGGCGGATTATATCGGCGCGCATTTAAAATGGCAGTATCTTGCATTTAAAATGATAGTGGAGAAAAAAAATCGGGCTTTGCATACTATCATTTTAAATGCAAGATTTAACCCTTAAAAAGCATAAAAATTCGTCAAATAAACTTTAAATACTATTGAATATTTAAAAATCGAAAGATCTCATAAGAGAGTATCCTATCAAAGGTAAGATACGTTCAAGCTCTCAAAAAATAAATTTAAAGACATTTAATAAGCCTTTGAAGACCCTTTAACCTATCTCATAATTTTCATAAAAAATCTCATTTTTTGCCTTAATGTAAAAAATGAGAAACTTAACAATATTAATTCGATCTAAGGCTACTAGAAATTTTGTAAGTTTTATCTATTGATTTATAGAAATAAAATACTCTTCGTTCTGGAGCTCTTCTATATTTTTGTAATCCATAAAAAGTTTTGGTAAATTTCTTATTATCCCTTTGTATCCTATACTGCTATATATTGCAGCATTTATCAATGTATTTAATTTTAAGTATATAAACATTACTTGTGTTATCTCGTCTTGATTTTTAAGAATGCTAGTTATGGACACATTTCCATGTAAGAGATGATTCCTAAGCATAATACACTTTTTATCTAACTCGTTTAATTTAATTGTATTTTCATCAAATAATGATAATAACTTATCATTGTTTGGTAGATTAAATATATTGTCAATTCTGCCTAATATATTTTTCTTTTTTTCTTTTAAACTAGAATTATCTCCTATGAGTCGTTTTACTTCTTTCTTGAGCTGCTTAATAAAATCTTTTTCATAAGTAGTTCTTTTTATTCCAGTTCTCTTATTGTCCGATTCATTTTTTTGCGTTAAAATTTCTAAAACTGTTGCAAGTAATCTCATTGAGTAGCAGCTTATAGACAAGGTATTTACTATCATTAACGTATCTATCGCTTCTCTGAAATTTATATTGTCTAGCATTTTATCTATCAAATTTTCAAAATCTTTTTTGTTAAGTTTTTTATTTTTTCCATCGATATCAACTTTTTTTATTTGAGAAGCAATATTGATGCAGATTTCCTTCTATTGTGTAAAAGCCACTTTTGTAAGTAGGAGTAAATCAACTTGTGTATTTAAAATTTTTGTATTCTGAGCATTCCAAATTATCACTTTCAAAATAATAACCTCTATCCATCTGTATAAAGCCGGTAATGAAACCAATTGCAGATAATATAACCCTGCAATACTCATCAAACTCTTTGAAGGTGATTTTTTCCTCACAATCTATAATTAAAAAATTATAAATATGATAAAAAAATAAAAATGTATATTTTTCTTTAATATTAAATTTTAAATAATTATTCAAACTAACTTAAGG
>CAUQCZ010000108.1:0-4797 GCA_963516335.1 uncultured Campylobacter sp.
CGACTAACTAGCGCTAAATCGGCTAAATTTTAGCCTTAAATTTGCGTTTTTGGGCTTAAAACGGAGCGAATTTAAATACCGCTCGGTAAGCCTGGTTTAAAAAATAGTAAAAATATCGGTTAAATTCGCCTCATCCGCTACGAAATCTAAAAGGGCGAATTTGGCACGGTGAAAATTAAATTTAAAAAATCGTAAGTTTTTAAAGAGATATCCCTCCAAAAGGAGGGAAAAAATCATTTAGGTAGAGTTGCGATAACTTGCTTCATTTGATCGATAGCAGGTTTGCAAGCAGCCTCTTGGGCGTCTTTAGGTAGCGCAGCGAATTGATTTTTTTGATCTTCGTAAGTCGATTTCATAGCCGCCATTTGCGGATTGTCTTTGGTTTTTTCGACGAACTCGTCAACTAGTTTAAAATACTCCTCGCATGAAGGCGAAAGCTCCGCCGCAGACGCGCTAACGCCCATTATGCCAAGAGCGGCAACTACTAATAATGACTTTTTCATTATGTCTCCTTGTTTGAAATAGACGGGCATTATAGCCTCTTTTTTAAAACGAATATTTAAAAATAAATTTATTTTTTCGGCTTCGCGCTCTTTTTCGGTGCTAAAATCGGCACAGGCGCGGCGTTTGTCTAGTTTAAAAGACCCAAAAAAGGTAAATTTAGCCGTAGCGCGACAAAGCAGCCCGGACGCGGAGCTAAATTTAACCCGCCCGCTCCCGCAAATCCGCTTCTTAATTTAAATTTGACTATAATGTCTTAAAATTTAAAAGGAGCAAATTTGCAAAATTTCGCCTTGAAATTTCGTCCGACGAGCTTAGACGAGATCTGCGGACAGCGCGAGCTGGTGGGCGTTTTTAAAAAATTTATCGAAAACAAAAAAATCCCGCACAGTATATTTTACGGGCCCGCAGGCTGCGGCAAGACGAGTTTTGCTCGCGTCGTCGCGCGGTCGATGGAGTATGATTTTTACGAATTTGACGGTGGAAATCTCAAGATCGAGGATTTTCGCAAAATCCTAAAAAACCACGAAAACGCGCTTTCTAAGCCGCTATTTTTCATCGACGAGATCCACCGCCTCAGCAAAACGCAGCAAGAAGCCCTGCTAATCCCGATGGAAAACTACCGCGCCGCCATCATCGGAGCCAGCACGGAAAACCCATATTTCACGCTAAGCTCGGGTATCCGCAGCCGCTCGATGCTATTTGAGTTTAAACCGCTTGCAAGCGAAGATTTCGAAAAGCTGCTTGAGCGCGTGAGAGGCGAGGTCAAATTTGACATCTCAGACGAAGCCAAGGCCTATCTCATAAAAAGTAGCGGCGGAGACGCGCGAGGACTCTTAAATTTGCTCGAGTTTGCCGTGAGCCTAGGCGAGGAAATAACGTTAGCAAATTTAAAAACGCTACGAGCTAATGCCGTTAGCGAAGGAGTTAGCGAGGACGACGTGCATTACGGGCTAGCAAGCGCATTTATAAAAAGCTTGCGCGGTAGCGACGAAAACGCCGTTATGTACTATCTGGCGCGGCTTATCGACGCGGGCGAGAGCGCTGACTTTATCGCGCGAAGGATGGTGATATTTGCTAGCGAAGACATCGGTAACGCCAACCCTAATGCGCTAAATTTAGCCGCTAACGCGCTTGCTGCCGTTAGCAAGATCGGCTTTCCAGAAGCGCGTATAATCCTCGCTCAATGCGCGATGTACCTGGCTCACTCGCCAAAGTCAAACTCCAGCTACAAAGCCATAAACGCTGCGTTAGCCTATGTAAAGAACGAGCCGCCGCTAGCCATCCCGCCATATCTCATCAACACCGCGCCCGAGGCTAAGGACTATCTATATCCACATAGCTTCGGCGGCTGGGTGGAGCAAAAATACCTCGAAAAGCCGCTTAAATTTTACGAAAGCAACGGCATCGGCTTTGAAAAAACGCTGGATGAGTGGCTAGCAAAAATCAAATCAAAAGGCTAAATTTAGGCTTTATTCCGTGATTTAATTTACGGCAAGCATAAGAGTAAATTTTAAAAAGAAATGCAGATAAACGATCAAAATTTAGCGTACATCGCAAATTTAAAGATAGAGAGTGCGCCTTTTCTATGGCCATAAAGCGACGAAAATGGCGGGGGCTTTGGGAATAAGGCTTTTACGATGATGATTTGTTTTATTCGCGTGCGGTTCTTGACGCGACCGTCAAGGATTTTACGCGGTTTTAAGCCTATAGGGTAGCGTTAAATTCGTGCGGTAGAAGTGAAATTTGCCGTTAAATTTAAACCCGAAAGCAAGCCCGCCGGTAGTTCGCGAGGCATTTTATAGCTTGCCTAATCTTACAAAAATCGGCGCAAAACGGTAAATTTAACCTAATCAAGCAAAAAGCGGGCAAATTTGACAAAGACGGCGAAGCGATTTAGCGCTAAAGCCTTTTAAATGCTTTTGATAAAGTTTTAGTAAAACCAAGAGTCAAATACTTTTCGCCGTGCTACGTCCGTGCAGGAAAAACGGTAAATCGCTCGTAAAGCCTCTAAAAACGCTTATAAAATTTAAAAATTTTAGCCTTGCTAAGCCGTCTTTGCGGGATAAATTTAGAAATTATCAATCAAAAACGCCTTAGAGCGCAAAAAACTGCCGTAAAACCTAGCTAGCAAGAACGCGCTTGTCGCGAGTAAGCCAAAAGTCGGCACAAAATTTTAAGCCAAGCTAAAAAATTTTTCTTATTTATTCTAATTTTATTTTTTTTTAAATATACTTGAAAAATTTTAAATATTTAAAGGCAAAATCCATGCTCACCGATCTCGTAAGCTCCGTAAATTCCTTCCTTTGGGGGCCGTATTTTCTCATCGCGCTGCTTTGCGGCACGGGGCTTTACTTTACGATTAGGCTTCGTTTCGTACAGATTTTTAAATTTAAAGCGGGGCTTTGCGGACTGTTCGGCAATTTTTCGCTACACGGCGAGGCAGCGGGTAAATCGGGCATGAGCTCGTTTCAAGCAGTCGCTACGGCCGTCGCGGCGCAGGTGGGCACGGGCAACCTAGTCGGCGCTACGACCGCGCTTATAATGGGTGGTCCGGGCGCGATATTTTGGATGTGGTGCGCGGCGTTTTTAGGCATGGCGACGAATTTTGCCGAGATCTGCCTCGCGCAAATTTACCGCGCCAAAGACGATAGCGGTCACGTGATCGGCGGGCCTGCGTTTTATATCAGTCGCGGGCTAAAGAGCCGCTACGCCAAAGCCCTGGCAGCATTTTTTGCGCTAGCGATCATTTTAGCGCTCGGATTTATGGGAAATATGGTGCAGGCAAACTCCATCTCAGACGGCTTTAAGGGGGCGTTTGGTATCCCAAACTGGGCTAGCGGGCTGTTTTTAGCGGCGATTTGCGCCATGATTTTTATCGGCGGCGTCAAGGCCATCGCGCGCGTAGCAGAAAAGATCGTGCCGCTAATGGCGATCCTCTACGTCGCGGTCGGGTTAGTCATCATCGGGTTTAATATCGAAAAAATCCCAAGCGTCGTCGCGCTCATCTTTGAAGCAGCATTCAATCCATCAGCAGCCTGGGGCGGCGCGACCGGAGCCACGATAGCTACGGCGATGAGATACGGTATCGCGCGCGGGCTGTTTTCAAACGAAGCGGGTATGGGCTCGACTCCTCACGCGCATGCCGCGGCCAACGTCAAACATCCCGTCGATCAAGCTGTTCTTGGCATCATGAGCGTGTTCGTAGATACCTTTATCGTGCTAAATATCACGGTTTTCGTCGTGCTAAGCGCGGACGTGATACGTTTTGAAAACGGCAAAGCCGTGCTAACTGGTATCGCGCTCGTTCAGGAGGCCTTTTCCTCGCATGTTTTGGGGCATACGGGCGGGTATAGCTTTGTGGCGGTTTGCTTGTTTTTCTTTGCGTTTACGACGATACTTGGGTGGTATTATTTCGCCGAGATAAACGTTCGCTATCTTTTCGGCGCTAAATTCGTGCGCATCTTGCAAATTTTAGTCGTCGGGTTTATATTTTTAGGCAGTTTGCTTAAGATAAATTTCGTCTGGGAGCTAGCGGATATGTTTAACGGCCTTATGGTGCTGCCGAATTTAATCGCCATCATCGCGCTAAGTCCCGTCGTGGTTAAACTCCTAAAAGACCACGATGCGGGCAAGGAATACGAACAGAAAAACTATGTAAGAGAGCCAAATTTATTTTAGAAAACTTAAAAATTTAATGTAATTACTATTTTATATATTTTTGCTGTAATTTTAAGAATTGATTTCAGTTGGATTTGTTACAATTTCCTATATTTTTAATCTAAATCTAGGAGATCGTTATGAATATAACTCAGACGCAAATTTCTGCGCTTTACGTCGGGCTCTTCGGCAGATCGAGCGAAGGCGCGGGCAGTAAGGCTTGGCTGGGTGCTGCAAATACGCAAAATTTAAGCGTTTCTACCATCGCAAATACGATGCTAGACACCGTAGCGGCAAAAGAGTTTTTTGGCGATAGCGTAAACGAAAACGCAAATTTCGTCGAGCATATATACTCTAACGTATTTGGCAAAGGCGGAGCTAATCTAGACAAAGAGGGCAAAGCCGGCTGGACGAAAAAGCTAAACGACGGCGAAGATAGAGGAAAGGTCGCGGCCGATATGCTAAAGGCCGCTTGCGACCCTGTTCACTCAAATGCCGCCGACGAAGCTACGAAAAACGCGCATAATCTCTTGATAAACAAGATAATCGCCTCAAACGTCGTAGCCGACCTCATTAAAGACGTTCCAAACGGCGGCGATATAAAAGAGCAACTAAAAGCTTTTACCCAGATAAATA
>CAUQCZ010000109.1:0-4787 GCA_963516335.1 uncultured Campylobacter sp.
TTTTTAGCGTGCGCGCGCCCATGATGCCGTCAGATTTGACGCCGATAGCCTTTTGCACGTATAAAATTTTCTCTTTTTGCGTGATCTGCGGCGTGGTTTTAGCTACAGCGGTGGAGTTTGCTTCGCGCTCTTGGTCGCTAGAGCCCTCAAATTTAGCCGTCATCTCGCGAAATTTGGCCTCCAGGCTGCGCGACGCCTCAAAGCGCTCGTCAAGCTGCATAAGAGTTGGAGCGTAACCAAAACTTGATATCGCGCCATAGATCGCGCCGACCGCACCAAAGCCGGCTAAAATTTTAAAAAATAGCGAAAAAGCCTCTTTGTTTCGCATGCTTTGGCGGTACTCTTTAGGCACGGTACTACGGCGAATCAGCGTAACCAGCGCGCTAAGAGGCGCCAAGACGCACCAAGCCATGCCCGCGCAAATAGCCAAAAATATAAGCGTATAAATAGGCGCCATGATGTAGCGATCGGCTAAATTTTCGCCCAAAAATCCCGCTGTAAAAACTAGCGCAAGCAGCCAAAATAGCGACCCCAGACCAAACCAAACTGCAGGCGAATAAACGGGAGAGATTTTATTTAGGCATTTTTTCATCGTTTCGCCCAGTTTGCTTGCCGCACCCCTTGAGATGTAGCCGTCGCAGGCCTCTATCACGGCGTTTGCGGCCTCGTTTTGCGCGCCGTCTGTTTTAGCGATACGCTTTAGCGCGGAGTCAAGGGCTGGCTGCGAGCAGTAGCGCGTGAAAAATTTAAACGCCTCGCGTCTAGTTATCTTGCCGTCGGCGTCAATCTTTTCTAGCATCATTATCTCGTCCGCGAAAAGATCGTCGAAAAAGGGCGGCCTGATAAAGGCATAGGGCGGGTTGCTAAAGCCCACCGCCTCGTACTCCTTGCCAAGCAGTATAAAATTTAGCCTCGTTATCGCGCTATATCCTACGTAAGAAAACAGGTGCGAATCCTCTCCGCCGCTCTCTTCGTCTTGATAAAAAGGTATCGTCTGTGAGATAAATTTACAGCTGCGAGCGCATAAAAAGTCCAAAAGCTCGTCGGCATAAGCGCGTGATTTTATGCGTAAATTTACGCCGGGTTTCGCGTAGGCGCCGATGTTAGCTATCGTCGTAAAGTACCCGTGTCCGCTACACTGGGCGCACTGCACGTAGCCGGACCCTCCGCAGCCGCCGCACCTTACCGTGCCAGATCCCGAGCAGCCGTAGCAGGTATTTGAACCGCTACCGCCGCACGACGAGCAGCTCTCGTAGCGATACGTCACGTAGGTGCTGCCGTCGGAGTTGTACTGCGTGTGAGGGCGATTTACGCCGCCGCTACCGCCGCACGTAGAGCAGCTTTGTCGTCCGCGTCCGCCGCAGCTGGAGCAGGTTTTTTTGCCTCGTCCGCCGCACTCGCCGCATCTCGTCTGCCCGTCGCCGCCGCAGTTGTCGCAGCGCTCGCTCATGCTAAAGGGCTTAAAATCGTAATACCTAACCGTACCGCCTGATTTTGCGACGGCTTCTTTTGCGTCTTGGCGTAGCTCGGCAAGTAAAATTTCGTGCAAATCGGCGCTATCTCTAGCCTGTAGCAAGCACTCTCTGGCGTGATTTTCGTAGCCGCGCACGTCGTCGCCGAAATGTATCTGCTCTTTTGCGCCGCCTGCGATTTTGCTCTCTTCGCGCTTGCCGTAAAACTCCCACGTCACGGTTGCCATCGCTTCAAAATCAAAAATTTCGTGCGAAATTTCTACCAAATCCTCAGGCTTAGCTTGGTTGCCGCTTACTAGATTTCGCAGCCCTTTTAAAAACGGCTCGTGTAAATTTAACTCGTCAAATTCGCTCATTTTAAATCCTAAATTTTATTTTACGCGTCTAGTCCCGCGCGCTTTTTTATCTCGCTTAAAAACTCCGCACCGCCGTCTGAAAAAGCCTCACGCGGCACGGCGTAAAACATGGAGTTTTCGATGATAACGACGATGAAATCACCGATATAGCGAGCGTCGCTGATGGCGTTATAAAAATATCTGCCCTCGCCGAATTTGCTTTTTTGCACGAAAAACCCATCCTCTAAGATCACGCTTTTTTGCCCGAATTCGCCGTAGTTTGCTTTATTTATCAGCGCGCGAGTAAGCAGCCAAGGCCGCAGTCCAGTAGCGTAGAGCAGAGTAAAAAACGCGGCCATCCACGATAGGTAGGCTAGATTTTCCACGCCGCTAAAACCGTAATCTCTAAGCAAGTCGCTAAGCTCCCTAAAGTAAAATTTGACGCACAAAAGCGTGATAAAAAACATGCCAAGAGCCGACGCCGTAAAGTCGCATATACGTATGTTTCGCATAAATTTATCGCCCTTATAAACGATCTTGCCTACCTCGCGCGTCATCGCTTTATACTCGGCGCTAGGCTTTATCTCAAAGTCGGCTTTTAAATTTGACATTTGCTTCCTTTAAATTTTGATGAGATATTATCAAATTTGGCATAAATTTACGCTATTTTTAAAAAAGCCTTTAAAACGAGAATTAAGCCTAAATTTCGTAAAATCACCGCTAAGACGCGAGGTCGCGTAATACGATAAAAGGCTTAAAAATGCAAAATTTAACCACGTAAACGCCGCTAAATTTAAACCAAATCAACTATCAAATTTAAATTTAAGGCAGAATCATGAAAAGACGAGATTTTCTAAAACTAGGCGCGCTTGCGGCAGCTTCGGCGCAGGCAAAGCAATTTGACGCGGCGGCGCAAGCGATATTTGACGAGCAGATGGGGCTTTGCGCGAATAAATTCGGCGCGTTTTATGTCCAAACCATCGGCGGCAGGGTTGTGGGCACCGAGCCGTTTGAGGGCGACGCGATGTCAACGGTGCTAAATAACGCCCTAAGCGATCACATCCAAAACGAAACGCGCGTGAAATACCCATATGTGCGCAAAAGCTTCCTCGAAAATCCCGCAGATCCAAAGCCAGAGCTTCGCGGTAAAGAGCCTTTCGTGCGCGTTAGCTGGGACGAGGCGATCAAGCTAAGCGCTAAAATTTTAAAAGAAAACTTCGACAAATACGGCTCGGAGGCCATTTACGGGCAGCTTTATCAGTGGGGTAGCCTCGGCAAGGTCGGTCACTCGCAGCGCACCGCAAAGCGCATGCTAAACGCGCTAGGAGGCTACGTGAGCGAGCTTGGCGGCTACTCTTACGGCGCGGCGACGGCTTTTTTGCCTCACGTGACGGGCTCGATCGATCCGACGCACGCTCCGACGCGCTGGGAGGGCGTGATAAAGGAGGCTAAAACGATCGTGTTTTGGGGCACAAATCCCGTCGTGTCAAACAAGATCGCCATCGGCGTACCGATGCACAACTCCTACGCCTACTACGAGATTATGAAGGATAAATTTAAAAAAGGCGAGATGAAAATTTACAGCGTCGACGTCTACCGCAACGAAACGGCGGAGTATTTCGGCGCGCACTATCTCGCCGTGCGCCCTTGCACCGATACGGCGATGCTGATCGGGCTTTGCGAATATCTCTATGAAAACGAGCTTTACGACAAGGAATTTATTGAGCGCTACACGGTAGGGTTTGATAAATTTAAAGAGTATTTCACCGGCGCAAAGGACGGCGTGAAAAAGGATCTAAAATGGGCGAGTAAAATTTGCGGCGTGAGCGAAAAGGAGCTAAAAAACCTAGCCGATACGCTAGCTAAAAAAGACACGCTCATCGTCACGGGCTACTCTATCCAGCGCCAGCACCACGGCGAGATGGCGTACTGGGCGCTCATCACGCTAGCAGCGATGCTAGGCGACATCGGCAAGACGGGGCGCGGCTACGTGATGAACGATCAGATGCATAAAAACGCAGATATTAGCTTCGTCGCGCCAAAGCTTCAGGCTTTTAATCCCGCGGTAAACGAAAAATACATCGCCCCGCGAGGCAAGCTAGCCAAAGCCAAATACCACGAGATACCAAACAGCAGGCTCATAGACGCGATCATGGAGCCGGGCAAGCAGATCGAGCGCAACGGCAAAAAATACGTCATGCCGCACATCCGCGTGATGTTTAACGCCAACGGCTCGACCTTCACCCGGCACCCCGACACCAACCGCGCGGTCGAAGCGATGAAAAAGATCGAAGCGATCATCACCACGGAGCCCTTTTGGACGAGTACGGCGAGGCTCAGCGACATCGTGCTGCCGTCGGCTCTTTAGTGCGAGCGCACGGACATAGAGTTTGCGAATTCGACTAGCGAGTACCTTTTTGCGATTAAGCCGCTAGTAAAGCCCGCTGGCGAGAGCAAGAGCGACTTTGAGATCGCGCGGCTCATCTGCGCGCAGTGGGGCGAGGAGTACGAGCAGGCCTTTAGCGAGGGTAAAACGGAGCTTGAGTGGGTGAAGGAAATCTACGCCGATGCAGTCCAAAAAGCTGAAGGCATGGGCATAGCGATGCCGAAATTTGAGGAGTTTTGGCAAAAGGGCTACGTTAAATTTGATAAAATCGACGAGAAAAAGAGATACTTCACAAACTACGCGGACTTCCGCGCCGATCCCGAGAAAAACGCGCTAAAAACACCATCGGGCAAGATCGAGCTCTACTCCGAAGCGGTCGAAAAGCTAGGATATCCCGACTGCCCGCCGCACGCGACGTGGATGGAGCCGTTTGAATGGCTGGGCGGCGACGTGAGCAAGTACCCGGTCGCCATCAGCAGCGCGCACTCCAAATTTAGGCTCCACTCGCAGCTAAACAACTCGCTCATCCGCAACTACGCCGAGATCGAGGGCCGCGAGCCCGCACTAATTAGCCCTGCCACGGCAAAGGTGCGC
>CAUQCZ010000110.1:0-4767 GCA_963516335.1 uncultured Campylobacter sp.
AGATGGACGAGGAAAACCGCATACTCAATTTGGCCGAACGCGCCCTACTTCGCGAAAAAGGCGCAGGTCGTGAAGAATATTCGGAGCAAGAGGCCGAGAACCGAAAGAGAATCGAGGATATACGCAAGCTCAAAGACGAGATAAAAGACCTTAAAAAGACGATAGACGACCAAAAGCAGAGCCAAGAAAAAGACGCGCAAACAATCCGCGAGCAAGCCGAGAAAATCGCAAAACTAACCGTGCAAATCAGCAAAATAACGGCCGAAAACGCCAAAAAACAGTGCGAGCTAGAGCAAGAAAAAGCAGCTAGAAAAGAAGCCGAAATAATCACGCCGCAAATGCTGGATAGTGCTTTGAAGCAAATTGACGAGCTAGAGGCCGAAAAAAAGGCCGCCAAAGAGGAAGCCCGCCAAACCGCGCCCCAAAAGCAACCAATGGGCGCGGACGCATTCGACATAATCGACAAACTCGAAGAGCGGCTAAAGCAGCGCGAAGAGCCTAAACCCGAGCAGCCTAAATCCGAGCCCGAACCCGAGCCGATAGCGAAAAAAGCCGACGACAATCTGAATATATATGGCTATTCTACGCCAAAACCCGAACCCCGCCGCCACCTAGACGACATCAAACCCCGCCCGAAATACTACGAGCCCGAGAAACCTCTCAAGCGTAGCGACGGCAGCGAGCAAAGCGAAGCTAAACCCGAGCCTGAGCCTGAGCCCGAGCCATACCGCGACCCGTGGCAAGAAATCGAAAACGACTTGGAGCAGTGGAAAAAAGCAGATAGCGAGGCCGAGAAAAAAATTCTAAGTCTCGCGATAATTCAAAAGTTTGAAAAATACGAAAAAAGCGGGTGGGACATACCGATTCATCGTCAAATGTCGATGGATAGCTATCGCCGCAGATTTGAATACGACCCCGCAGACGCTATCCATCGCGAGCGCGAGCTAGAACGCGAACAAAAGCGACAACAGGCTGAAATGACTATAAAATACGAAGAGGTCAAGGCAAAAAACGTCCGCGCGGAAGACGACGCGAGGCAAACGGCGCTGAAGAAAAAGAAGAAGGAAGACTACGAAATGGGGCGATAATCGCCCCGAAAAGCAAAAAGCAAAATGTGCGCGCGCGCCTAAACTACGGGTTTGCGAGCACTTTTTTGTCGTTTTCTTAATTTAGATAAATTTACGCGCGCGTACGCGTAATAAAGTTTGGCTATAAGCCTTGACTTTTGGAGCAAATCCGGCTAGAATACCCTCATTATCTAGCCGTGAGCTAGCGATTGTCTAACCCAAATCAACTCAACAAGTTGACAACAACAACAAGACAATCTATAAACACGACGAGCAAAACATCTCAAATCCAAAGAGATATTTAACATACGCGCTCATTACGCTACGCTCCACTCGCGCTTATAAGATTAGAGGCTTATTATCTAGCAAAAGCTAGCCTTAGGGTTACGAAAAGCGAAGTAACCCCGTTAAATACTACATTTAAAAGTTTAGAAAATAGCTAAACTCTACTACGTCAAACACTCCAATTTGAAGTTTATTAGACTGCTTTGCTTTTTGCTGGAGCAGTCTAAAACGTTGAAACAGCCTAACAGCCTAACCCTGATTACTGCTTCCTAGATGTGGAATTAGAGAGTTGGAACGGCGAAACAAAAGGCCGTAAGCCTAAGAGCTTGACAAAAAGGAAAAAAAGAGATAATATTTCGACAAATATCCGAGACGTGTTCGGAATATCGTGCATAAAAAAGACTAAAAGAAGCAAAACTAATTCTAGGATTTAAGTTTCGAAACTTAAACCGACTGCAAAAAAGCCGAAATCGGCTTAAGTTTTCTCCCCTTTTCGTCCTTTTTCCACGTGTTTTTTAGCTCAACCTTAAGTCGTTAATGTATAGTTATCGAGAATACTATATATGCCTCTCTGAAAGTCCCAAATCTAGGGGGTTTTGAGCGTAAGTTAAAGTGCCTACACGGGGCACCACCAATACCACAAAGTAACCACAAAAAATTTTCTTAATATTTTTTAGTTTAAGATAGCTTAAGCGAATTTTACCTTATCAATTTCAACAGTTTCTGATATAAATTTTATTGTGTAGTTTGAGTATTATATCTAAACTCTTTACGCTTGTAGCCACTTCTTAAAAAAGCTACAAATGCGGCAATGTAGAGCAGAATGCACTCTTTAAGATGAAGTAAGAAATTCTCTTTTTCTTAACTTCTCTGTGGTCGTCGCCGTCACTACGTCTAAAAAGTCCCCTTTAAATTTAGAAATTTATGATTAGCATGCTCCCCCCTTTTTTTTACTCTATTTTGCTATGCTTGTAGTTTTTGGGAGATAGCAGTAAAGCAAGCCGCAGCTAAAAATCTCAATGCCGTTTATACGGTTTTGCCGTTAGATTCTTGCAAAGTGGCAAGCAAAGCGAAGTAAAGGCGATTTTTATCTACTTTAACAAGCATTTAGACAAGGTAACGTACTGAAAATTTCGCCTGAAAATCCGGTTAGACTTGCTATTTTAGTATTTTAGTAGATTCTATTTCCTTTGCTAAATACTTGAGAACTTCTCTAAATTTATTATCTAAAATTTGGGAACGTATATTTATTTTTAACTTCTCTACGCCAGCCGCTTTAAGAGCTTTGGCAAAATCATAGTTCTCGTACTTAACTTTACTTTATTTGCTGCCGATGGGATGCACTTACTCTGAGAAAAACGCTTTTGAAAATTTAACTTATCTTGAGCCTAAATTTTAAAACTCTAAGCGATAGAAAGGTTGCTGTGAGTCCGCTAGCGCGGGCAAACAGGCAAACGGCATCAAAGAAGTATACAGGCCTTGCAAGATACGTTAAAGCGGTCGGCGCTGATGCCCGTAAAATAGCCAAACAAAGGCATTTTAAAGGATTTTGTCAAAATTACGCAAGGAGGTCAAAAAATAAATATCGCAGCAAATTTAAAATAAAACTTACGCAAAAGGCGTGATTATTAGTTATGGATGGCTTACCTAGCTAATATGCGCCCTATTTGCGAGATAAAGTCGGTCGCGGCAAACAGGCTTGCTTAAAGATACGCGCAAACGGCGCCAAAATTTTAGTTTTTGCCAAAAGGCAGGCTGAATCAAACTGCACAAAGCCAAATGGGCGGCATATAAAGAGCGTAAACTTGGGCAAGGAAGACTTCAAGAAGATGATATATTGCGCTCAAAAATCGCTAAAAGGTCGCAGTTATAGAGACGAAAAATAAGTCTATAATACTAAAATCAAGATTAAGATTAACCGCAAGGAAGCTTAAAACCGCCTTTTTCATTAGCTTGGGCGCTTACGCTTTGGTTGCTTTGAGCTTATTTGTCGTGCCCGAAAACGTCTTGTCTGCCCACGTGGTTTTTAGAGACTTTACGGCGTTTATGGCGGGCTTTTACCCGGCTATAGACGTAGCGCGAACCAAAACGACCTTTGGCGACGTAGCGGCGTTTCATCTTAGTTATTTATGCTTTTTTATGCTAGTTTGTTTGGTGCTTGCGGGGTTTAGCGGCGTAGCTAGCGGAATCACAGGTAGGCTTGAGGAAAACAAAAGCAACGCCCAAGCGCTTTCGCAAAGTATTATTTTGTCTACGCTTATCGTATGCTTTTTGGTCTTTAGCGGGCCGGATGATTTTTTCTCGGGTTACAGCATGTGGCACTCTTATCGCCCGACGCGAGAATTTATAGTACGGATGAGGTTGGAGCTATTTGTGTATTATGAAATCATCAGCTTTGGCGTTGCGAATTTTTACGTGATGATGTCGGCATATTATGCAGATTTGTAGACAACTGTGGGCGTTTGTTTCTCTCAGAGCTCGCCAAACGGCTGCGTTTTTCGGACGGCTTTTCGGGCGTCGTTAGGTTACGCGATAAAGTTTGTTTGAAACGAAGTCAAATTTGATCGCTTTAATGCGAGAAACGCTAAATTTAAACGGCTAAAATTACAAATTTAAGCAGCGCGGCGTATTTGCTTCATTTTCATGCGGATAAGGTTTGCTTGCAGCAACGCTTCCTCCTTATCAGGCAAGTTTGAGAGCCGCTCTAGCGCCTCTTTGGCTAGTTTTTCTGATTTGCTTAAGTCATTTTTTGCGCTTAAATCATCTAGCAGCTTTGCGTTTGCTTTCGCCGCGCTTAGGCATAAAAAGTCAAAACATACGCAAAATACGAGCAAAATCTGCGCGCACGGGACGTAAATGCTAAAAATATCCCTTGAAATTATCGCCGTAACAAGCCCGCAAAGCAGCTCTAAAAGCGCCAAGCGAAACGAAAAAACGTAAAAATACCGCTCCTCTAGCCTTGCAATCAGCGAAAATCCAAAAAGTAGCGCATCTAAAAGCAATCCGGAAGCCGGCCCGCCAAAAATATTTGCCCAGGCGCTCCAAGTAAAATCAAAAATGATATTTTGCGAAACTAGTACGATATAAAGCGATAAGATGAATGCGGGCGCGAACATGGCTAGGCTAAATTTAGGGTCCTGCAAGCAAAGGCGCGCGGCAAATTTGATAAAAGTATAAAATTTCGCCAAAACGCCTAAAACAAAATATCCTACCGCCGCCAAAAACAGCGCGCAAGCGCAGAAAAATACAACCGTAAAAGTCGTTTTGCCCAAATTTTTCCTTTTTTTGTATTGTTAATTAATGGATAAATTTTGCTGTTTGGGCCATTAAATTTGGCTTAAATTTATCCGTAAACGGCGGCTAAATTTAGATCGCGTCCGAGCCTGAAGTATCACCTACAGCGTTTGGCTTGCGA
>CAUQCZ010000111.1:0-4660 GCA_963516335.1 uncultured Campylobacter sp.
CTACCTATCAGGCCGGAAATTCCGCTTTTTTGATGCTATCTTTATTTGCGGTTTTGGACGGGATCTTGGCCGGACGCAAGCCCTCGCAGACGCTTAAACTAATAGGGGTTTTGATTTTTTCTTATGTTTGCGCATTTTTGATTTATAGATTTTTTGTTATGCAAACGGTAGATAACTACACGTCAAACGAAATTTTCTCTTTAGACCAAGCATATGAAGGCATAAAAGGAAATTTAGAACGCGTTTACGAATATTACAGATTTACGTTTAGAAAAACCGTGTTTGTTTCTATATTTATCGCCGGCGTTTTGATGTTCTTTTTAGCGGCCGTTAAAACCGCAAAGATAAACAAAATACTAGCGGCGATTTTTACGATTTGTTTTATCGTCTTGGGCTTGCTTTTATCTTACGGCGCATATTTGATTTTAGTTAAACAGTTGTTTTTTTCTAGGATGTTTATGGGTGCCGGCGTATTTTTAGCGATAATTTTTATTTTTTCCTTAAAATTCGAGGTTAAATTTTTATCCTTTTTGCCTAAATTCGTCGCTTGCGTTTTGGCATATTCGCTAATAGTTCAGTCCTATGCGTACGCAAACGCGATGAAAGAGCAAGCTCAATATGCAAGATATAGAGTGGAGCTAGCGCTGCAGGACTTTAATAAAATCGTTCCGGCTGGCGAGAAATTCGGATTTAACTCTATTTTTGGGGCCGATCTGAGATCGCCCGCAGCCGTAACGGCGGCAAAAACCTTTCCCATAATCGCGCAGTCTGATATATTTAATATAAACTGGCTGTACTGGGCTTACGATCTGCACAAGTGGCACGAAGTTTGGGCTCCCGGTCTTTGCATGCAGGAGGGAAAAAAAGAAGTAAAGCGTATACAAACGCCTTTGCATACTCTAATAAGATACGACAACAACTGCGTTTCGATTATCTTTACGCCGCTACAAGGGTAGGCTAATTTTGTTTAAACGTCCAAAATTTATGGATCAAAAACGTTATAATCGGCATAACAAAAATAATCAAGACGGTCTTTACGTAGCCGTTTTGATCCGTAAAATCGCTCAAAAACATAGCCATCAGTAGGGCAATAAACTGAATAACGAAAAATTTAATGGCCTTTTTTAAATTTAGACAGCTTTTAAAAACTATTTTTGATTGAGCCAGATACGAAAAAACGTAGGCGACCAAAAAGGCGGTAATATTTGCGATTACGACGGAGCCGTTAGTAAAGTACATATAAGTCCAGGCTACACATATATGAATGAGCGTGGATAAAGCGCCCACTAGGCCGTATTTCACGACCTGCACTTAGTATTCGCCTTCTATTATGTAGCTTGGACGCTGCTTGGACTCGGAGTAAATTCTACCTATGTATTCACCTAAAATCCCTATCCCGATGAGCTGGATACCGCCCAAAAACAGCATAATAACCGCAAGCGATGCGTATCCTGGCAAATCTACGCCAAATATTAGGGTTTTTAAGATAATGAAGCTACCGTATAAAAATGATAAAAAAGAAACCAATGCGCCGATATAAAGCCAAATTCTAAGAGGCAGAGTGCTAAAGCTAGTTATCCCGTCAAGCGCGAAATTCCAAAGCTTCCAGCCGTTAAAGCTGCTTTGTCCGGCCTCGCGTTTTTCTCTGACGTATTCGATGACGGTCGTTTTAAAACCGACCCACGCAAAAAGCCCCTTCATAAATCGTTGATTTTCGGGTAGCTGCTTTAGCGCTTCTACGACTCTTTTGCTCATCAGCCTAAAGTCTCCGACGTTGTTTGGTATATCTACGTTTGAAATTTTGCCGTTTAGTTTATAAAAAAGATCCGCGCTGACCCTTTTAGCGAAGCTATCTGACGTTCTGTCCGCGCGTTTAGCTAGCACGACGTCGTATCCTTCGCGCCATTTTGCTACGAGATCTTTTATGAGTTCGGGCGGGTCTTGCAAATCTACGTCTATAGGTATCGTAGCTTCGCCTCAAGCTTTATCTAGACCCGCCGTTAGCGCGGCTTCTTTTCCGAAATTCCTTGAGAAATTTATAATCCTTATGTTTTTAAAATTTTGTTTCGCGTTTAGCAAGACGTTTAGCGTGTTGTCCCTGCTGCCGTCGTTTATAAATACTATTTCGTACGGTTCGTTTATTTGCGTCAAAATTTCTTCTATGCGTCGTAAAAACGGCTCTATCGTCTCTTCTTCGTTATAGCAAGGGGCTATTATGGAGATTGTCGGGTTATTCATTTTCTTTTCTTTGTAGTATAGCGGCGGCGATCGCAAATCCGCCGTCGTGGCTAATCGTGATCTCGGCGCCTTTTACGTTAAAATTTTTAATGATTTTTTCTGAAAATTTTACTTTAGGCGCATTTTTGTCGTCTTTGTAAATTTGAGCGTCAAAAAACGAAAACTCGGCCGAGATTCCGCAGCCAAGAGCCTTGCTGATAGCTTCTTTAGCTGCGAAAAATCCCGCTATCGTAGCATCCGTTTTTGCGATACTTATCTCTTCGTCGTTTAAAAAATATCTCAAAAAATCCTCGCCTCGCCGCTCTTTAAGCCTTGAGATTCGCGAGATAGCTACGATATCTATACCGATCATTGCACCACAAAGTCGGTAAAATAGATATTTTTTATATGACCGTCGGCCAAAACCTCGTTTAGGCGGTCTACTATCTCGTCTTTTAGGCGGTTTTTACCTTTTTGAGTGCTGACTTCCTCGTATGTTTTAGATGACAGCGTCGATACGATGATGTCCCTGATTAGCGGCTTTTTCTTATCGATTTCAGGCGTTAGCGTCTCGGCGCTAAGCTCTAGATCAACCTTTGTTTTTAGGTATCTCGAGCCGCTTTCGCTAAGTAAATTTACGATAAACTGATCTAGCGGATAAACGGGCCCCATATTTATATAGTCGTTTGAGCGCTTGCCTGCGGTATTTTTAGGCGCCGAAGCTTGAACCTGCTCGGTTTGCGCCTGCACTGCTTGCGCTTGCGCATTCTCTTCATTGCCGCCCATTAGTAAGAACGCCAAAAGTCCGCCGACCACCAAAAGAAGCAGTAAAATAACAATGATGATGATGAGAACCAGCCCGTTTCCCTTTTTGCCTTGATTTTCTAAAATTTCTTCAGCCATCTATTCTCCTTAAAATTTTAGCTATAATTATATCTTAAATTTTTGAAAAATGAGAAGGCAATGGTACATAAAACAAATGCCGCGAGGTTTTTAGACGGTAAAAATATCCCCTATGAGCTAGTTGAATACGAAGTGGATGAGAGCGATCTGAGCGCCGTTCACGTGGCCGCCGTTTGCGGCGAGCAAATAGAAAAAATATATAAAACCATCGTCTGCGAATGCGAGCCTAAAGGCTACGTCGTAGCGTGCATACAGGGCGATTTGAGCTTAAATTTAAAAGCTCTAGCAAGACTTAGCGGGCATAAAAAATGCGAACTTTTAAACTTAAGAGAGCTTGAAAAGGTGACGGGCTACATCCGCGGCGGCTGCTCACCGATAGCGATGAAAAAGGCGTTCGAGACGTTTTTTGATGAGAGGATTTTAAAGCAAGACTACGTCTATGTAAGTGCCGGCGTGCGCGGAAAACAGATCAAAATCGCGCCTCAAAGCTTGATAGAAGCTATTAGCGCAAAGCTTGGAGACGTCGCCGTTTAGTAAAATTTAACCCAAAAATGCTAAAATACGGGCGTCTTAAAATAAAATAAATTTATAAAGGTAAAATTTTGATAGACGAAATTTTTAGAGAATACGATATACGCGGTATTTACGAGCGCGATCTAAATGAAATCAGCGTCAAAGCGATCGGGTTAAATTTGGGTCGAGAGATGCTACGCCGAGGCGCAAAAAACGTTAGCGTAGGATATGACGCTAGGCTAAGTGCGAATGAGATTTTCGGCTGGCTAGTTAGCGGGCTAAATTTGGCCGGTATCAAGGTCTATGGTATCGGCTTACTGCCGACGCCGGTCGGGTATTTTAGCGTGTTTTCAGGCAAATTTGACGCAAATATAATGATAACCGGCTCTCATAATCCAAAAGAGTACAACGGCTTTAAAATCACGATTTTTAAAGATAGCTATTTTGGTGAGGATTTGCAAAAGTTAAAAACCGCCGTACTAGCGGACATCGCGGCAAAAACGCAAATCCCCGATGATTTGAGAGCCGAGAAATTCGACATCGCGACGCCTTATAAAAATTTTCTCATAGAGCAGTTTGCACATCTAAAAGCCTTACCGCTTAAAATCGTCATCGACTGCGCAAACGGCGCGGTCGGCGCGGTTCTGCCCGAAATTTGCGAGGCGTTAAATTTGAACGCTCAAATTTTATATGCCCAGCCCGACGGCAACTTCCCAAACCATCACCCAGACCCTAGCGAGGAGAAAAATTTAAGCGACCTAAAGGCCGCGCTAAAGGGCGAATTTGACATAGGATTCGGTTTTGACGGCGACGGCGACCGCATTGCGGTTCTAACCAAAAAACGCAACATAAAAGGCGACGAACTAGCCTATCTATATAGCCTTGCGATGAAAAATCCGCGAGTTCTCGGCGAGGTCAAATGCTCGCAAAATATGTACGACGAGATCGATGCGCACGGCGGCAAAAGCTTCATGGGCAAGACCGGCCACAGCAATATCAAAAAGGCGATGAAGGAGCTCGGGATTGA
>CAUQCZ010000112.1:0-4632 GCA_963516335.1 uncultured Campylobacter sp.
GCCCTAAATCGCCCTCCGCGCCGTAAAGATGCGGGTAAATTCGCCCTAAAAAGGACAAAATTTACCCGTTTAAAAGCTGAGTTTTAATATCATAACCGCCGAATTTTACTTTAAGGAAAAACGATGAAAAAAAGTTTGATCTTATGCGCGGTTTTGCTCGCGGCTTCGGCACAGGCAGGCTGGCAAGACGCGCTAAATAAAGAAACGCTAAATCAAGGCGCGCAGATACTTGGCGCGGCAAACTCGGGCGACTATAAAAGCGCGGTTAGCACGGCTCTAAACGCGGCCGTTAAGGAGCTGTCAAACGGGGGATTTCTAAACAACGCCGCGGCTAAAATCCCGCTGCCAAAAAGCCTAGAAACGGCTGCAAATTTGGCTAAAAAAGTAGGCGGCGAAAAGTGGGCAAACGAGCTCGTAACCTCGATAAATAACGCCGCGAGCGCAGCCGTGCCGGGAGCTGCGGACGTATTTTCGGGCGTGATAAAAAATATGAGCGACGCGGACGTGAAAAAGGTGCTACAAGGCGGCAAGGATAGTTTTACGAAGTTTTTGCAACAAAACTCGAGCCAAAAGCTGCAAGCCGTGTTTAAGCCGATCATTACCAAGATGATGAGCGACAATACCTTCGCAACCGCCTATAACGGGCTAAATTCGTTCGTCGCGGGCAGCGCGCTGGCAAAATCGGACGCCGCAAAACAGCTAAAAGGCATCGCTACTAGCATGGGTGCTGGCGAATACATCCCGCAAGAAAACGAGGATCTAAACGACTACATCACGCGCAAGACGCTAGACGGGCTTTTTAACGTGATGAGCGAGAAAGAAAGCTCGCTACGAGGCGGCGCCGTGGAGCAGGGCACGAAGATCCTACAGGGCATTTTTAAGTAAAAATAAGGGAGAATAGTGAAAAATAGTTTGGAATTTCGCGCCGACGTAGGCATGATATTTGTTGCGATAGTCTTTGGCCTAGGCTATCTGCCTACCTCGCTCGCGCTCGCGACTAACGGAGTTTTTGGCGTTTTATTTTGGAGATTTTTGCTTGCGGCGATCATAGCCGGGGCGATTTTTTACAAAAAGCTAAAAGACGTAAGCGCGCCTGATATAAAACCCGGCGTGATTTTGGGTCTGTTTTTGTTTGCGGGATTTGTCAGTCAGACTTTCGCGTTTAAGTACGCCGACACCTCGTCCGTAGCCTTTATCATCGGGCTAAACGTCGCTTTGGTGCCTTTTATCGCGGCGGGGCTTTTTAGGCATAAAATTTACTCTTACGCGTATGTGGGCGTGGCGTTTGCGGTGGCGGGACTTTATATGATAGGCGATACGAAGGTGGGCTTTGGCCTGGGCGAAATTTTGGCTCTGGTTTGCGCCTGCGCATACTCCTTTCACATCGTGCTAACGAACCGCCTAGTGCAAAAATGCAACCTCGTAAATATGGTCTATTTTGAAATTTTAACCCTGATCGCGCTTTGTTTTGCGGCTATTTTGGTTTTTGAGGACGCTAAAATCGTGCCGGTCGTGGACAAGGCGTTTATCATAGCGATGCTGGTCGTGGGCGTGCTGGGCACGGCGTTTGCGTTTTTCGCGCAGGCGCTTATGCAAAAATTTACCACGCCGGTTAAAACGGCGATATTTTTCACGCTAGAGCCAGTAACCGCAGGAGCGATGGGGTATTTCATCGGCGCCGAGGACATCAGCGCGTATAGGCTTTGCGGCGCGGCGCTTATCTTGGTCGGAGTTTTGATTAGCGAGATAGGCAGCTACTTGCGTGCTAAAAAGGAAAATTTGGCTTAAAATTTGGCGGGTTTTGCTTGCCGTTTCGCTCAAGGCAAAACCTCGCCGTAAAATCAAATTTATAAAACTGCCTCTAAATTTACTCTCGCGGCGATTTTGACGCAAATCTTTTAAAATCGCCTCTTAAATTTAGCTTTAAATTTATCGCCGTTTCGCTCGATAGCAAGACGGCGGCGACTTTTAAATTTGACGCGATAAAGCCCGAATTTAGTCAAATTGCGTTAAATTTGCCCCTTAAATTTAGCTAAAGAAATCAGATGAAAAAATCAACCGAATTTAAGGCCGACCTCGCGCTGTTCGTGATCGCGGTGGTCTGGGGCGTGACGTTTTTGCCGATGGCGCAGACGCTAAAGACCAACGGCGTTTTTACGCTTTTGTTTTGGCGGTTTTTGATCTCGGCCGTTTTGATGGCGCTCATAAGCCTCAAATTTACGCACAAGATCGATCCTAATTCTCTCAAATTCGGCGCATTTTTAGGCGCTCTTTTGTTTGCGGCCTTTACGCTTCAGACCTTTGCTCTAAAATACGCCCCAAGCTCTACCGTCGCCTTTATCACGGGACTAAACGCCGTTTTTACGCCCTTTATCGCGCTCGCGTTTTTCGGACAAAAGGTCGTAGTTTATGCCTTTGTCGGCGCGTTTTTGTCGGCGGCGGGACTTTATTTACTAACGGGCAGCGAGCTGGGTTTTGGCATCGGCGAGGGGCTTAGCGTCGTTTGCGCGCTAGGTTTTGCGCTGCATATCATTTTCACGGGCGTTTTGGTGCGCAGGTGCGAGCTGTACTGGATGGTGAGCGCGCAGTTTGCGGCCGTGGCGGCGCTTTGTTTCGTTGCGGCGCAGATTTTTGAGCCTCGCGGCGTCGTGCCCGTTTTAGACGAGGCGTTTTTCATCGCAGTCGCGGTGACGTCGGTGTTTGCGACGGTTTTGGCGTTTTTCGTGCAAACCGCGGCGCAGCGCTACACGACGCCCGTTAAAACCTCGCTCATATTTACCTTTGAGCCCGTGAGTGCGGGGATCGTGGGGTATTTTTTCGGCGGCGAGATACTAAGCGGCGTGCAGATAGCAGGAGCCGGACTCATACTCTTTGGAATCGTCGTTAGCGAAGTCGGCAGCTACTATAAAAACAAAAGATCGCGAGAAGCCGGCTCGTAAGGGCGGCTAAATTTGACGAATCTAATCAAAGGAGCGAAAATGACGAAAGATCAGTGCTGCGTCCTAAAGCATTGACGGCGGGCGAGACGGGCGGTTTTGGGAAAACGGGCGAGATGGATGACGGTGAATTTTTGAACGCGCTTATCGGTAAAGGGCTTGTTTGGATGCTTGACTGGCCCGGCGAGGACGAGACGGGCGATGTGGGCAAATTTATCAGCTCTAGGCTTGATGCGCTGCAAAGCGGCGTGTCACTAGAGTGCGATAAAATTTACGCAAGGCTCGAAAAAGAAGCGAAAAAAGAGGGTTTCGAGCGCGGCGATGCGAGCCTATTTTTGATGAACGAGTTTCAAAAAGCGCTGAAGAAGAGCGATTTTAGGCTCTTTACTTTGGATCTTCATAGCGACGCTTATTATCTGCTTATCGCGCACAAGGACGCCGAGAAAGATTTTAAAAAGCTAGGCAAGCGTGAAGAGCTGTTTTGGGATATCGCGCCGTGGGGCAAGCGCCGCAAAAGGCAGATCCTTTACGTCATAAACTGCGAGTGCGGCGAGATGTCCGCGTGGCAGCTGGATGCGGACGAGCCCTCTCCTAGAGACGAGGTTTGCGAGGTCTGCGGGCGGGTGCTTTTTGACGCAGACGGCAACGCGATGCAGCCTTTGGAAAAGGAATTTATCTGATTCGGCTTTGCGGGGTCAAATTTACCCGCGTTACATACGAGCGACTATAAATTATTCTCGCAAATTTGACCTAAAATTTAACCCAAAACGCCGAATCTACCGCCTCTTTACAGCCGTAAATATAAAAAAACAAACCGAAGCGATGAGGATGATACTCGCGCCGCTGGTTAAATTCGCCTCAAAGCTCAGCCACAGCCCGCTCACGCAAAACGCGGCCGAGATGAGAGCGGCATTTAGCATCATCGTGCCTAGGCGGCTTGATATAACGAGTATAAGCCCGACCGCGCGTATCGTCATCACGACGCTTATCGCCATCATGCACGTTAGCGCGTAGTAGAGCAGCGTCGTCTTCACCCCGCGCAGCCTCGCGAACTCCGCGTCAAAGCTAAGCGCCTCAAACTGGCGGTAAAATAGCGCGACGGACGCGAGTATGGCGCAGTTTGCGATCGCCATGAAAATAAGATCGCCCTGCGGCACGGCTAAAATCGAGCCAAAAAGATAGCTCATGAGATCAACGTTGTAGCCGGGCGCTAGGTCGGTGAGAATGATGCCAAACGCCATGCCAAACGCCCACAGCGCGCCGATAACGGAGTCCATCTTGCTTTTATCTTTGAGCGTGATCGTAGCGATGAGTAGCGCCAAAAACAGCGAAAACAGACTCGCGCCCAGCAGCGGCTCGAACGAAAAATAAAACGCGATGCCAAGCCCGCCGTATGCGCCGTGAGCGATGCCGCCCGCGATGAAAACCATGCGGTTTATGACCGTGAGCGTGCCGATCACGCCGCAGGCGATGCTAACGAGGATGCCCGCCAGCAGGGCGTTTTGCATAAAATTTAAGCTAAGAGCTTCTAGCATTTGTTTCCTTTTTTACTTTTTTCGGCGTTTTTGGCGTTACTCGCTGAGACCTGCGCCTTTAAGATGCTAAATTTAAATTAGTCAAATTTAGTTAGATTCTTTTCGTAAAAAACAACCGTTTGAGGTTGTTTTTTACTTTGTTGTAAAGGGGGTGGGGGCTT
>CAUQCZ010000113.1:0-4619 GCA_963516335.1 uncultured Campylobacter sp.
CGTTTATAAAAGATAGTCGCTATCTTTAGCTCGATATGCGGGAAACGCTTTAAAAGCTCTTGTTTGATAGCTATCATGCTCTCGCCCGTATCTATCATATCGTCCACTATCAAAATTTTATTAAATTTAGATAGATCGGGGACGTTAAAGATATCGATAGTATCGAGCTTTTTAGTCTCTTCGTAGTGGATTGAGTTTAGCGTAAAAAGATTGCGGTTATTTAGCAGGCTCGCTAGAAAATGCCCTAAAGTAAGACCACCGCGAGCGACTGCTAAAATCACTTCGGGCTCGAAGTTTTCTTTGATATCTCGCGCCATTATTTACGTATTTATGAAATTCCTCAAACGGATACTTTAGCATGTTTTCTCCTCAGTGTACTAAAAATACTATAAAACTAATAAGCGCAAGCACGACAACTCCGATATTTACGTATTCCCACTCGCGCCTCATGATACGAACCAGCAAATACGCCATAAATCCAAACGAAAGCCCCGTCGTGATCGAGTACGTAAGCGGCATCAAAATAACTATCAAAAACGTCGATAAGGCTATAGCCGGATCTTTAAAATTTATATTTCCAAGCTCGCTAAACATCAGTACGCCTACCATCACGAGTATCGGATATATCGCGTTTGAAGGGATGGCTTTAAAAAGCGGCAGCATAAAAATCGTAAGCACGAAAAATAGTCCGCAAAATACCGCCGTTAGCCCTGTCTTGCCGCCCTCTTCTACGCCGCTAGCGCTCTCGGCAAACGACGTCGTCGTACTAACGCCTACTAACGAGCCGGCTACCGTAGCTACCGCATCGGCTTCGAGGGTTTTTTCTAGTTTTTCGACGCCTTTTTGGTTGCTCTCGTCAAAGATTCCCGCCCTATTTCCCACGCCAGCTAGCGTACCGATAGAGTCGAAAAGATCGGTTACGAAAAATGTAACGATCACCGGAAGCAGCGCAAAAGATAGCGCGCCCACGATATCAAGCTCTAAAAATATCGGCGATATCGAAGCCGGTAGCGAGATAAATTCTTTCGGATACGGCGCAATACCGAAAATCCAAGCTATCACCGAGGTCGTAAATACCGCGATGATGAAGGCGCCCTTAACCTTCCACGCCCAAAAAAGTATAACGAAAAATAGCCCCACAAAGCCCAAAATAACGTTTGGATCTTTTAAATTTCCAAGCCCGACCAGCACGGCGTCGTTGTTTACGACTACGCCCATTTGCTGAAGCCCGACGAAGGCGATAAAAGCGCCAATGCCCGCGCTTATTGAGCGTCTGACGTCGTCCGGGATAGATTTTAAGACCCAGATTCTAAAATTTGTAAAAGATAGCACTACGAAAATTATACCCGAGATAAAAACCACGCCCAAAGCTGTCTGCCACGGTATTTGCATGCCTAGTACGAGACCAAAGGTAAAATACGCGTTTAAGCCCATTCCCACGCTCATAGCCACAGGCGTGTTCGCCCATATGCCGTTTAGCACGGTAGCGATCACCGTAATGAGCGCCGTAGCCGTGATGAGCGCATCTATCGGCATACCCGTTTTGCTCATGATTATCGCGTTTACGGGCACGATATACATCATCGGTAAAAAGGTCGTGAGTCCCGCGCTAAACTCGGTCTTTACGCTAGTGCCGTTTTGCTTGAGTTTAAAAAAATCCAATTCCGCCCCCTTAGTTATCGTAAATTTTTAGTTCGTTATACAAGCTATCTCGCTCTACGGGAACAAAGCTCGAAGTCTGAATGAGATCGGTAAAATTTCTAAGACTCATACCGCTTGCCGATTTCGCTCCGGCAGCGCTTTGGATGCTCTCTTTTTCTATCGTGCCGTCTAGATCGTCAGCACCGAATTCCTGCGCAACCATCGCTAAATTTATAGTCGATGTCGCCCAGTACGCCTTTATATGCGCGACGTTATCGAGCACCAGACGCGATATCGCAAATGTCTTTAAAATTTCGGCCGAGCCGGGATAGTTTTCTACTTTTAGATAGTTGTTGTCGCGCTGATAAACCAGCGGGATAAAGGCGTTAAATCCGCCCGTCTTGTCCTGTAAATCGCGAATCCTTAGCATATGATCGATGCGGTTTTGCCTGCTTTCTACGTGGCCAAACAGCATCGTAGCGTTACTTTCCCTGCCTTTTTCGTGCCAAAGGCGGTGGATTTTGAGCCAGTTTTCCGAGCTTACCTTGCCTTTACAGATTTTACGCCTGACCTCTTCGTCAAAGATCTCCGCTCCGCCGCCCGGCATGCTATCCACGCCGTATTCGAGCATCTTTTCTATGACTTCTTCATAGCTAAGGCCGTGTTTTCGCGAGAGGAAATCAACCTCCGCCGCAGTTAGCGCCTTGACGTGGATTTGCGGGTATTTTTCTTTTATTTTTTTAAAAATTTCCAAATACCACTGCCACGACGTCTCAGGGTTGTGTGCCGAGACGCTATGTATCGCTTTTGCGCCGCCAGCGGCGCTGTTTTCGACGATTGTGAGTATTTCATCGTGACTCATCGTGTATGGGGGTGGGTTTTTGCGGTTTGCCGAAAACGCGCAAAATTTACACACGTCCGCGCAGATATTGGTCGGGTTTATGTGGCGATTTACGTTAAAAAACACCTTTTTGCCGTGCATTTTTAGCCGTTTGGCGTTTGCGAATTTACCCAGCGTAAAAAGGTCTAGGTCGTACAAGCTGGCGCATTCGTCCGCGTCCAGACGCTCGCCGCTTTGGAGTTTTTCTATTAAATTTGTCAAATTTTATTCCGAAAATAGATATTAAACGGCGATTATATGTTAAAAAAGCTTTGTTTTTGCAAAATTTTAGTATCATCGGATAAAATTTACACAAAAAGACGGCGGTAAAAAGTGGCTTTAAAAGGAAATTTAAACGGCGTTTTAGGAGGCGCAAATTTGGCCTCACAGCTAAAAAAGCTTCAAGGCAAGGGCTTTGCAAATTTCATCGCAAAGCAAAGCGACGAGCTCATAAAAGCTCTATGCGCGCGGGTTTTGGACGAGATTTTCGCGGACTTTAACCCCGATGTAGATTTTATCCCGTTTTGCGTCATCGCTACCGAAAAGTACGCCGACAACCTCATCTCCACGAGCTCGGTTTTAGAGGTTTTACTCGTCTTTAAAGAAAATGCCGGCTTTAACGTCAAATTTATCCTAAAAAAACTAGTCGCCGCGCTGGAGGGATCAAATTTAAAGCTAAATATTAAAATTTGCGAACTGGACGAGATTTTTAAGTCGCACAAAAACGATCACAAAGCAAAGGCCGCGTTTAGCCGCATCCGCTATATCTGCGGCTCGCGGACGCTTTATAAGGCCGCTCGGTCGGAGATTTATAAAACTCGCGAGTTTAACGCGCAGGAAAATCTTAAATTTTACGCCAAAAATTTGGGCGCTTTTAACGAGATCCCAAATATGAGGCAAGAGCCCGATCTTAAAAACGACCTTGGCGGTACGAACGACATCTACTACCTAAACTGCTCTCTAAACGGCTTTGAAAACGAGATCAGCATGCGCTCGCAGGCTCTAAAATTTATCGACGAAAAGGAACTTAGCGCGCTAAATTTGGCGGCTGATTTTATCCTTTGCGTAAAATCGGCGCAAAATTTGACCCTGGGCTCCGACGTTTTTGATCCCGCCAAACTAAACGAGATCACCGCGCTCATGCAAACAAAGTCCAAAAAGACGCAAGAAAACAGCAGCGTCATATCCCAAAAGCTCTTTTCCTGCATGCACTCGGTTGCCGTTTTCTCGCGCTATCTGGTCGCTAGCTTTTACAGGAGCAAATTTACGAGCGGGGTTAAATTTAGCCAGCTGCGAGCCGCGCGGCTAAAAAACGGATTTTATAGATTTGAAAATACGATTTACGTCCCGCTGCACGTCCGCCCTCGCCCTCTAAACGCCGTGCTAAAGCAGCTTTTAGCCCTCGGCGATGCGGAGTATAAATTTGACGTCGGAACGATCTTTTACCTAAAACGCGCGCAAATCAGCAAAGAGGACGCCGAGGACTCGCTCGCGCTTTTTAGAAAAATTTTAATGCGAAACCACGCTCACTGCATTATCAAAGCGCTTTTGGACGCGGAGATTTTGCCCGTTTTGGTTAAGCCGCTCGAGCACGCCGTAAATTTGGCCGAATTTGACGGCTACCATAAATTTAGCGTCGGCGAGCACTGCGTTTTAAGCGTCAAATTTGCCGAAAATATCAAAGATAAATTCGTAAAATCGCTTTGCGACGAGCTCTGCCTCGAGGGGCGCACGCTGCTAAAGCTAGCTTTGCTGCTGCATGACGCGGGCAAGGGTCTAGGCGGCGATCACTCGGTCGTGGGCTCAAATATTTTCCGCGCCTACGCCGCCAAGCTAAATTTGAGCACAAAAGCCGTAAATATCGGCGTTACGCTCGTGCGCTACCACACGCTGATGAACGACGTGGCAAACCGCGAGGACATCTACGATCAGCGCACGATTTTTAGCTTTATTTCAAAGCTGGGCGATCCGCAAACCCTAAAACTCGCCTACATCGTCGCTTATTGCGTAATAAACGCGACCGACGAAAAGCTCTATACGCCCTATCTGGCGCGGCTTTTACGCGAGCTTTACGGCATTTGTTTGCAAAGCTTCGAGG
>CAUQCZ010000114.1:0-4592 GCA_963516335.1 uncultured Campylobacter sp.
TGCTCTTAGCGCAAGCGATAGTGTGATCATCCCGATCCAGTGCGAATTTTACGCGCTAGAGGGTTTGGCGCAGATATTAAATACCGTAAAAATAATCAAAAAAACGATTAATAAAAAACTAACGATAAAAGGATTTTTGCCGACGATGTACAGCTCGCAAAATAACCTAGCAAAAGAGACGGTCGCAAATTTAAAGCAGCATTTTGAAGATAAACTTTTTAAGAGTAAAGAGACCGACGATGGCTTTGTTATAGTGCCTAGAAACGTAAAGCTCGCCGAAAGTCCTAGCTTTGGTAAGCCAGTGATTTTATACGATATAAAATCGCCCGGTTCGGTAGCGTATCAAAATTTAGCTTGCTGTATTTTAGGATAAAAGATGGCTAAAAAGGGAGGACTAGGGCGCGGACTAGAGGCGATTTTGGGCGATGTGGAGCTTGCGTACAAAGCCGAGCTAAACGAGGGCAACAGCGATATGGTAAAAGATATCGACTTGGACTTGATCGTAGAAAACCCGTATCAGCCGCGTAAAAATTTCGACGAGACCGCGCTAAGAGAGCTTAGCGAAAGTATCAAAAGGCACGGACTTATACAGCCTATCATCGTCATAGAAAAAGACGGCGGATATATGCTGATCGCGGGCGAGAGGAGATTTCGCGCGACTAAGATGCTAGGCGAAAGCAAGATAAAGGCTATAGTCGCCGACATCGAGAGTCAAAGCTTGCGCGAGCTAGCGCTCATAGAAAATATCCAAAGAGAGGACTTAAATCCGATCGAGCTTGCAAATTCTTATAAAGAGCTCATAGACGAATATAAAATCACGCAGGACGGGCTCGCAAACATCATCCACAAAAGCAGGGTTCAGATAACAAATACTATGAGACTTTTGAGCCTTAGCGCCGCGACACAAGAGTATATAAAAGAAGGCAAACTAACGCAAGGGCACGCCAAAGTCATCGTAGGTCTTGAGCCAAATCAAGAAAAAACGGCGGTCGATACCATCATCGGGCAGCGCCTTAGCGTGCGTGAGACGGAAAATTTGGTAAAAAATTTAAAAAATAAATTGCCGCCTAAAACAGCGCTTAAGTTAGACGAAAGATATCTTGAAAGACTAACAAACTTAAAAGAGATTTTTTCTAAATTTGACGTACCGGTTAAGATAAAAGGCAAAAAAATCACTATCGAATTTGACGATATAGCGGATATCGATAGGCTAATAAACAAGATAAAATAAAAATATTTCTTTAAATTTAGCTTGTTTTATCCTTTTTTTTTGTAAAATAAGCACGATTTTATTATGCTTAAGAAAATATTAAACTTTAAGGAGATTTGATGTTGGAAATTAATTTGCCGTTAGTCGTCCTAACGGCAGTTATTTTTCTAGGGCTTATCGCCGTTTTAAATTCCATCCTTTACAAGCCTCTACTTAAATTTATAGACGCTAGAAACGATGCAATAAAAAACGACGAAGAGAGCGCTAGTAAAAATACGAGCGATCTTGGCGTGTATGAAGCGCAGATAGAGCAGCTCATAGCCGCCGCAAGAAGCGAGGCGGGCAAAATCAAGCAAGAGGCTATCAACGCCGCAAAAGAGGCGGCCGCTAAGATAGTAAGCGAAAAGCACGGAGTTTTGGAGGCTGATTACGATGCTTTTATTCAAAATTTAAACGCTCAAAAGAGCGATTTTAGAGCTGATTTGCAGCAAAAACTGCCTGAACTTCAAGCTGCTTTAAAAGCAAAACTCGCAAGGATTTAATTTATGAAAAGCAAAATTTTACTTTTATTATGTCCTTTTGTTTTGATGGCGGACGGCGGATACGACATCGTACCTAGAACGGTAAATTTTATCGTTTTTGCCGCTATTTTGTATTATTTTATAGCAAACCCTATCAAGAACGCCTATAAGGGAAGAATCGCCGGTATCGCGGCAAGGCTTGATAGTATCGAGCAAAAACTAAAAGATTCAAAAGCTAAAAAGGAAGATGCTCTAAGACGCGTAGAAGAGGCTAAAGCAAATGCCGCTAGCCTAGTAGAAACCGCTAGAAAAGAGGCTGTTTTGATATCTGAGCGCATCAAAGAAGAGACTAGGCAAGAGGTTGCAAATCTGGAAAAAAGCTTCCAAGATCAAAAAGAATTTGAAAAAAGACGCATGGTTAAGTCTGTCGTAGGCGAAATTTTAAATGAAATCTTCGCAAGCGATAGCGTAAAAATGGATCAAAGCGAGCTTATCAATATCATGCTTAAAAGGGTCGGCTGATGAAAGAACTTATCGCAAAAAAATACGTAAAAGCTCTAGTTAGCGACCTTAGCAAGGATGAGTTTAATAACTTTACCGCTAAGTTACAAGAGATCGCAAACGCATTCACAAATAAAAAATTTCAAAACATCATCGTTTCGCCGAATTTAAAAAATAGCCAAAAAGCGGATTTTGTCCTATCTTTAGTCGGTGAGACGGATCAAAAATTTGTAAATTTCATAAAGCTACTCGGCGAAAATAAAAGACTTGATATTTTGCCTAATATCGTTTCAGAGCTTTTAGCGCAAAAATCAAAAATGGACAATGTTTTTTACGGTAAAATTTACGGCAGTTCGCAGATCAGCCAGGCTCAAATTTCAGAGCTTGAAAGCAGCTTTTCTAAGAGGTTTAACGCAAAAATCATTTTAGAGCCGGTAAAAAGCGATTACAACGGTATCAAGATCGAACTAGACGATTTGGGCGTAGAGGCTAGCTTTTCGGTAGATAGGCTAAAAGCCCAAATGAGCGAATACATATTAAAAGCAATATAAAGGAGAAAAAGCGTGAGTGCAAAAATAAAAGCAGATGAAATCAGCGCCATCATCAAGGAAAGGATTGAAAATTTCAGCCTTAACGTCGATGTAAACGAGACGGGTAAGGTTATATCCGTAGCCGACGGCGTTGCTAACGTTTACGGCCTAAAAAACGTTATGGCTGGCGAGATGGTCGAGTTTGAGAACGGCGAAAAAGGCATGGCCCTAAACCTAGAGGAAAGTAGTGTCGGTATCGTTATCTTGGGTAAAACGGACGGTATCAAAGAGGGTTCGAGCGTAAAACGCCTAGCTAAACTTTTACGCGTCCCTGTCGGCGATGCTTTGATAGGCCGCGTCGTAAATTCGCTTGGCGAGCCGATAGACGCTAAGGGTCCGATCGAAGCTAGCGAGACTAGGTTCGTTGAGGAAAAAGCAAAAGGTATCATGGCTAGAAAGAGCGTTCACGAGCCGCTTCAAACGGGCATCAAGGCTATTGACGCGCTAGTGCCGATCGGCCGCGGACAACGCGAGCTCATCATCGGCGACCGTCAAACGGGTAAAACTACAGTCGCGATAGATACTATCATCAACCAAAAAGGTCAAGATGTTATTTGTATCTACGTGGCGATCGGACAAAAACAATCAACGGTCGCGCAAGTCGTTAAAAAGCTCGAAGAGTACGGCGCTATGGAGTACACTATCGTGGTAAATGCAGGCGCTTCCGACGCTGCTGCGCTTCAGTACCTAGCCCCTTATGCCGGCGTAACTATGGGCGAATACTTTAGAGACAACTCTCGCCACGCCCTAATCATCTACGACGATCTTTCAAAACACGCCGTCGCATACCGCGAAATGAGCTTGATTCTTCGCAGACCGCCGGGCCGCGAAGCTTATCCTGGCGACGTTTTCTATCTACACTCTCGCTTGCTAGAGCGCGCATCTAAGCTAAATGATAAGCTAGGAGCAGGTTCTCTAACGGCTCTTCCTATTATCGAGACGCAAGCGGGCGACGTTTCGGCGTATATTCCGACAAACGTTATTTCTATAACCGACGGTCAAATTTTCCTTGAGTCCGATCTATTTAACTCAGGTATCCGCCCTGCGATCAATGTCGGCCTTTCGGTTTCTCGCGTCGGCGGCGCAGCTCAGATAAAAGCGACCAAGCAAGTTTCGGGAACATTAAGACTTGATCTTGCGCAATACCGCGAACTTCAAGCGTTTGCACAATTTGCGAGCGACCTTGACGAGAGCTCGAGAAAACAGCTTGAGCGCGGTCAAAGGATGGTCGAGGTGCTAAAACAGCCTCCTTACAGCCCACTTGCCGTTGAAAAGCAAGTCGTTATCATCTTTGCCGGTACGAAAGGCTATCTAGACGATATTCCGACCGTGGCTGTTACTAAATTTGAAGCTGAGCTTTATCCTTATATAGAGGCTAAATATCCTGAAATTTTCGAGCAAATTCGAACCAAAAAAGCACTTGACAAAGAGATCGAGGAGCTTTTGCATAAGGCGCTAAAAGACTTTAAAGCGACGTTTGCCGCTAACTAAGGCTAGAATATGTCAAATTTAAAAGATATAAAACGAAAGATCAAGAGTGTCCAAAATACCCAAAAGACGACGCGCGCGATGAAGCTGGTGTCTACGGCTAAACTTCGCAAGGCTGAAGAAGCAGCTCGTCACTCTAGAGTTTATGCGCTCAAGATCAACGAAGTTTTATCTGAAATCGCCTATAAA
Organism: uncultured Campylobacter sp.; assembly: GCA_963516335.1. GTDB lineage: Bacteria > Campylobacterota > Campylobacteria > Campylobacterales > Campylobacteraceae > Campylobacter_A. Next base: position 4,500 of record CAUQCZ010000114.1, read on the forward strand.
ATCAACCAATATCGCTCCGTAAACGCCGAGAGTAAATTTTTCGACGTTAAGGAAAATATCGAGAAGGTCGATATTATATTCGTCACCGCAGAC
>CAUQCZ010000115.1:0-4577 GCA_963516335.1 uncultured Campylobacter sp.
AACCGATCTCATAAAAAACAACAAATGGTTTGCGCACGTTTATCCTAGAATTTCAAGCATCCCAAACGGCGTAAACGGCAAAGACTTGCAGGTAGAAGAGCTGATTAAACTAAGCCCAGACGTCGTCATAGCCGCCGATAAAAAGAACAAAGAAGAGCTAACCAAAAACGGCTTTACCGTACTTTATCCGTCATTTACCAATCATGCGGATATGAAAAAGAGCGTATCTATAATGGCAGAGGTCATAGGAGGCGAAGCGCCGAAGATCGCGGAGAAATTTAACGAGTATTTTGACGGCAACCTTAAAAAAGCGCTAAGTAAAACGGATAAGATCGCCGCGTCAGATAGACCAAAAGTACTTCACATAGCAGACGGCAAGAATTTATTTAAGGTTGACGGCGCAAATACGATCATAGACGAGTGGATAAGGGTCGCAGGCGGCCAAAACGCGGTTCAAAAAGCAGGAAATATGCTTGAAATCAACGCCGAAGAGATACCTAACGCGGATCCCGACGTCATCATCGTAGGCAGAGCCAAAGCTCCCGAAATTTTACAAAAGATATACGAAAATCCTATCTACGCGGGCACCAAAGCCGTCAAAAATAAAAGAGTTTACGTAAATCCTACCGGCGTTTTTAGCTGGGATAGATACGGCGCCGAGGGAGCATTGCAAATTTTATGGGCGGCTAAGACCTTGCATCCCGAGCTTTTTGAGGATTTGGATTTGCGTGCGGAGACGAAGAAATTTTATAAAGAGTTTTTGCATTACGATTTAAGCGACGATGAATTTAACTATATCTTAAACGGTTTAGATCCAAACGGGAAATAAAACCAGCTAAACCAAACTCAGAGGGGGGGCGAGCGCATAAATGCTTTTGCCCCGAATTTGCTCTCAAAAATCCTTTTTAAATTTTTTTATTTATTCTAAAATTTAGCGCCTACTACGATTTTAGGCAACTAAACTATAAACGTAAATTTATCTAAGTTAGAAAAATATATCGTACATAATTGCCTATTAAGCTAATTATTTGTAATATTCTACGATTTAAATATAAAAATAAATATTTTAACACTTTACAAAGGAGCATAAATGAAAGTTAAAATTTCAGTCGCCGCGTGTACGGTTTTAGCGCTACTTGCGGTGCAAGCAAACGCGGCCGAGACGGTCAAGCTAGAAGGCGTCGAGGTAAATAGCGTCGGCGATAACATCAGCGAGAGCGGTATCAGCGAAGGTATACTAAACAAGGGCGTCGCCAGCGGTCCGCTAGCGGGCAAAAAGGTGCTTGATATGCCTTATCAGGTAAATACGATGTCGATTGAGGCTATGAACCACCAAGGCGTGGCCGGTTTTGAGGACGCGGTAAAATACTTCCCTTCGGCGCAAATTCAAGCAAGAGGCGGCGTCGAGGTCGGTCGTCCGCAAACTCGCGGCTTTCAGGGCTCAGTCGTAGGCAACGTGCTTTGGGACGGCTTTTACGCTACTTCTACTACGGCTATACCTATGTATATGTTTGAGGGGCTTCAGATACAAAACGGCCTTGCAGGCTCTCTTTACGGCGGACAAGATCCGGCAGGCATCTTTAACTATACCAGAAAGCGCCCGATACCGTTTTCAAATACGTTTTGGGCCGACTATACGAGCAGGTCGAATTTCGGTATAGGCTGGGATACTTCGGATAGATTTCAGTACATCGGCTACCGAGGCGTGTTTTACAAGAGCGACGGCGCAAAGCAAGCTAAAAATAGCGACTACGAAAGAAATTTAGCTAGCCTAGGGCTTGATTTTTATCTAACCGAAAATTTTACCATCGAGACGAATTTTAGCTACTACAAACACAAAATGCTAGGAATGCCCGGCGGCTTTTCGGTGCCGGGTAGAAACGGCGTTTTAAACTTTGCTATACCGGACGCTACAAAAACTACGAAAGCGGGCCTAGAGCAAGAGTGGGCCGGAAGCAACCTAAAAACTACGACCGCTAGCGTTAAATTTAAATACGCTCCGACAGAGCGTTGGTATTTTGAGGGCGGCTATCAGTGGCAAAAAGCCATCCGCGATATGTACGGCACGAGCAAAACTTTTACGAATCAAAACGGAGATTTTAGCGTAGCGGCTAGCGGAGGAAACGGCGCGGCAAGCAGGTTTGACGTGCAAAGCTGGTTTGCTAAAGCTACGACCGAGTTTGAGACGTTTGGCGTAGAGCATAACTTCGGCGTGCAGGCAAACGGCTATATCTGGACGATATACGGCGCTAACACCGCAGGCGGAATAGAAAATTTGGTCAAATCGAATTTATATAATACAAAAACTTTTTCAAATACTCACGTAACAAAAGTCGGCGGGGCTTATAAAAGCAGTGAAGGCACTATGAAAAACCTAACTATCGCCGACGACATAAAGCTAAACGACTACTTTAGCGTCATTTTAAGCGCGGCTAGAAGCAACTTTGAGAACAAAAACAAGCAAACGGGCGTAAAAACGTACGACGAGAGCGGCACTAGCTACGCGGCGAGCTTTATTTACCGCCCGGTAGAAAACGTAAGTCTATACTTAACGTATGCAGACAGCTTGCAAGCAGGCTCAAGCTATACCTACGAAAGAACCAATCCAAGATACGGCGAAACGGTCGTTTTAAAGCCGTTTAGAAGCAAGCAATACGAGATCGGCGCAAAAGCTAGGATAGAGGATATCGACCTATCTACGGCGCTTTATGAGATAAAACGCCCGATAGCCTATCTAGGCGACAATAACGAGTATAGCATCCAAGGCGAGCAGGTAAATAGAGGCCTAGAGTTTACCGCGGGAGGCAAGATAACAAACGATCTTAGCGTAATGGGCGGCATCGCGCTAATACAGCCGAAGCTAAAAAAAGCAAAACAAGCCTACGCGCAGGGCAAAATCGTGGTGGGCGAACCCAAAGTTCAGTCAAATTTACTCTTTGACTACGTCGTGCCAAATACAAACAAGCTAGCCCTAAGCGCAAATTTACACTACACGGGCAAACGCTACGCCGATCAGCGCAACGTAAATGCCGTGCCTGCGTACTTTACGACCGATCTTGGCATCCGCTACGTGACCAAAGAGTGGCTAGGCAAGCAAACTACGCTAAGATTTAACGTAAATAACGTATTTGATAAAAGATACTGGGTCGGAATGTTCCCGTCAAATATCGACGGAACTAGTAACGGCACGGGCGCTAGCTTATTTTTGGGACAGAGCAGAACGTTTATGCTCTCGGCCGAAGTTAAATTTTAAGTCTTAAAAGCCGAATTTATTTCGGCTTTAGCTGTTTAAATTTGCTCTTTTTTAGAGCAAATTTAAGTAACTAAGGGAGAAAAAATGCAAGGACTGGTTAATTATCAAGCCATTTTTGAAAGAGGCGGCCAAAAAAGCGGCGTGGATTGGGATACGGTGGCAAATATGTATAACGAGATGACTAGCATGGAGGTAGGCTCAACGCTAAATTTACTCTCGCTTTTGCCGCTTAGCAAAGAAGATAGCGTGCTTGACGTGGGCTGCGGTCCGGCAAGGCTTAGCGTGCCGCTGGCAAAAAAGGTAAAAAGCGTAAGCGCGCTCGATCCTTTCGCAAAAATGCTTGAATACGCTAGGCAAAACGCAAAACAAGCCGGCGTAGATAATATAAATTTTATCCAAAAAAGCTGGAGCGACGAAGAAGCGGTAAAAGATCTGCCAAAACACGACATCGTTATCGCGTCTCGTTCGCTCGGACTTTTTGATATAAAAAAGCTTTGTAAATTCGCTAAAAAATACGTAGTCATGACCTCGTTTTTAATGGATCATCCAAGCCTAAAAACGTTTTGGCAGGACTTTTTAGAAGATATAAAAGAAAACGAAGACGAGCACGGTTTAAACGATAGAAATTTTAGCTACAACCTTATCTTTAACATCGTTTACGATATGGGCGCAAACCCGAATTTAAGGATAGTAGATACCGTTTATGAAAAGGATTTTGCTAGTCTTGAAGAGGCGTTTTCTTATTTTAGATTCGTCGGCGAGATAGCGCCCCAAAAAGAAGAAATTTACAAACGAAACGTAGAAAAGTATCTTACTAAAACAAATGACGGATATAAATTTAAAAGAGCGACGAAGAGCTATCTCATCTGGTGGGACGTGCGAGAGATAAAGGATAAATTTGAATAACAAAAAGACGGTATCGCTTTTAATCCCAATGCTTTTGCTAGCGATGTTTTTGGCTCTTGGAGCCGGGCGTTACGAGATTAGTTACGCTCAAATTTTCGAGTATCTAAAAGCCGCTATTTTAGGCCAGCAAGCCGGCGATGAGCAAATTTACGCCGTGATAACACAGATCAGGCTTCCTCGTATCGCCTTTGCGGTGCTTGTAGGAGCCGCGCTTTCCGCATCCGGCGCGGTCTATCAGGGGCTTTTTAAAAATCCATTGGTATCGCCAGATATCCTAGGCGTATCAAGCGGCGCGGCTGTGGGGGCTAGTATAGCTATCATCCTTTCATTGCCGGTATTTTACGTCTCGCTAACGGCCTTTGGCTTTGGACTAGCCGCCGTTTTTGCGGTGGTTTTTTTAAGCCAACACAAAGCCAGA
>CAUQCZ010000116.1:0-4510 GCA_963516335.1 uncultured Campylobacter sp.
CTCTTCGACGTTTAAGCTTAACGTCCTTAAGCGCATCGAGCGTAAAATCGAGCGTAAATTTTCGTAGCAGCTTTGCAAGTCGTCGTTTACTAAAAAATAATCGTACTCCAAAATATGCTCCATCTCGCCGACCGCGTTTTCTAGGCGTTTTTGGATAGTTTGAGCGGAGTCCGTACCGCGATTTGAGAGCCTAAAATTTAGCTCGCTTTTGTTTGCCGTAGTGATAAAAACGGAAGTGATTAGTCCGCCAAGCTTTGATTTTGCGATATTAAATCCTTGCACGTCGATATCAAAAATGGCTATTTTACCGGCATCTAACGCCCTTAAAACCGGCTTTAGCGAAGTGCCGTAGTAGTTATTATGCACGCATGCCCATTCTAAAAACTCGCCCTCGTCGATGCCTTTTTTAAACTCTTTTTCATCCGTAAAATAGTAATTAACGCCGTGCGCTTCGCCCTGTCTAGGCGCTCTAGTCGTAGTCGAGATAGAAAAATATAAATCCTTCTCTTCTTTTAAAAGACGGCTTAAAAGCGTACTCTTACCGCTGCCGCTCGGGCCTGAGACGATTAAAATTTGCCCTTTCAACTACTTTTCCTCAAAGCTAATGCTGATTTTAATATTGAGGTTTTTTAGGGCTTCTCGTAGCTCGCCGTTTTGCAAGGAAGCTTCCAAACTTTTAGTTACCGCATCTGAAATTTGAGCCTTTATTTCGTCTATTTTTACGCTTTTATCTTGCGGCTCCGCTACTTCGCTTACGTCAAATCCGCTCTCGTTTAACGCTAAAGCCATATCTTTTTCGCTAATCTGCTCGATTTGGCTGTATTTGCCCGCATCAAATTCGCTGGTACCGGCAGGCTCGCTTTGAGCCTCTTTTTCTTCATTTTGATCGGCTTGATCGCCAGACGTTAGCGCTTGTGCTTGTTCGCCCGCAACTTCGTCATCTAGGACTTCTTGCGTTAAATTTTCATCATTTTTAGGCTCTTCGTTTTTTACGTCAAGAGCTTCGCCGTCCGTATCATCGACCAAAAAGTCCGCATCGTCTAAAATCTCGTCTTTTATCTCTTGCTCTTTGGTCTCGTCAAATTTTATCTCATCATCCGTAGCGGCGTCTTTTGGATGCTCTTGCGCCAATTCGTCGCTTATGGATATTTGCGACTCTTTATCGTCCTCTGACGCAAGCTCTACGCTTGATTCCTTAGAGTTTTCAAAATCGGTATCGTTAGGCTTGGCGTCTAGTTCTACAAATCTCTCGTCCGCATCCTCGACGTCTTTAGCCTCCAGCTCGTCGCTAGTAGCCTCAAATGCCTCTTCGTCCATGGCGTCTATCTCGTCGATTTGGTTCTTTATATCTTCTATGCTGTCGCCAAATGCCTCAAATTTAGCCTCTTGAGACTCGTTTTGCTCGGCTATCTCTTCTCCGGACTCGTCATCCAAATCAAGCCCGCTAAAATCCTCTTCTTTTACGGCTATTTCAAAATCATCGAGTTCGCCTAGCGCTTCTTGCTCGTTTGTATCTTCAAATTTATCGTTATCAGCCTCCGATTCGTCAAAATTTGGCTTACCCGCCTTACTCTCAGGCTCTTGGCTCGCATCGTCCGTAGGTTTAACCGTCTCGCCGGGCTCCTCAAAACCGGCAGTTTCGTCGCCGGATAAAACCGGATCGTCATCCAAAATACCCTCTAAATCAAACTCGTCGGCATCGATAGGAGCAGGTTCTTCTTTAAATATTTCATCGCCTAAATCATCCATAAACTCAAATCCCTTTACCGACACTTCATCGTCTTGAGCCTCGGCCTTAGCCTCGTTAGCTGCCTCTTTGCTCTTGCTAGCCAGATCTTCGACGATAGCGATAAATTCGGTAGGCAAAAACGGCTTTGGCAGTATCCTATCGGCGCCTTCGAAAGTAGGAGCGTTTTTGGAAGAAAGATATAAAATTTTGTTTGCAAATTGTTTTAGGTTCGCATCCTTAGCGTCCGAGTCGCTATCTACGATAAGCACGTCAAAAACGCCGCTAAGCTCGCTGACATCGCCGATCTCGACGTATTCGTAACCCATTTTGCTAAGAGCCAGCGTCGCCAAGCGCGATACCGCGGGATTGGCGTTTACAAGAACGATTTTCACGAATTCTCCTTTTTATACCTAAAAAACGTATTTTAAAACATTTTCCATTACTTCAAGCTTAGTTTTAGAAAAATAGCGACGGAAGATCGTTGATAACGCGAAGCACAAGCTGCCTAAAAAGCTCCATCATACCCGCTAGTATCGCGATCAGCACGGCAAAGCCGATCGTGATCTTGATCGGATAGCCCACGACTAGCAGGTTAAACTGCGGCATCGTCTTCATGAGCATGCCAAAAATCAAATCAGAAAGCAGCGAAAGCGCCAAAATCGGGAAGGAAATGATAAATCCGAAAGTAAATAAATTTATCATGGACTTTGAGGCGTACTGCACGATATCAGGACTCGGATAAAAGCCGCCCAGCGGAATGTGCGTAAGAGAATTTGAGATAAAAAGCAAGATCAAATGATGCCCGTCAAACGCCAAAAAAGTCATAAGCGCGAGGAAATTTATGATATTTGAGATCACGGGCGAGCTGATACCCGTCTGCGGATCTAACACCGTAGCCATCGAAAAGCCCATGATCATCGATATCTGCTCGCCTGCTAGCTGCAAACTGGCAAAAACGATGTAAAGCAGCAACCCCGCGCAAACTCCCAGCGCCGCCTCACTCACGATCTCGACGGCTAGATAGTAAATTTCGCCGCTTTTAATGCTAGCAAGCGGAAACAAAAATAGCGTAAGCAAAAACGAAAATGCGGTCTTGACGCTCATAGGTATCTGCTCGTGCCCGTAAAACGGGAAAAAAAGCATCAGCCCGCCGATACGCGCAAAAAGTAGCATAAAGGTAATGACGCGCTCGGGTGCGAAAAACTCGACTAGCTCCACCTGACTCTTTCGTTTTTGATTTAAATTTTCGCATTCGGCTTGGTTTTCGTCTAAATAAATTTAGCTCGCGCTTCTAAAACATAGCGCGACTAACCAACCGATTTTCGTACGAAATTTAGCTATTTTAGTAGAATTTACTTTTATTCGGGGTTAAATTTAGCTTTATTGTTGCAAAATAGTTCATAAAATTTGTCGCTAAATTTAACCTTATTTTTATATCGTTTTTTGGTTTTGCGGTACGTCGTTAAAGCCTGATTTACGTTCCCTTTAGCTTACGACTACTTTGCTAAATCTCACGGCCATGCATCTGTATTTGCTATTAAATAGGGGCTTGATTTGTATTTTATTTTAAACGCCGCCTTGCCTTAAACGGAGTTTTTGATTATGTAACCGCGCAAGGCAAAATTCGGCGACGAAAACGGCGTAAAATTATGATTTTATATTATAAAAATCTACGCGTATTTACGGTTAGACGCGCCGCTATTTTAGCCTCCAGGGTCAAAGCGGTTTTGCGTTTTACTAAATTTAGGACTTAAACTCATCAAAGATGCTACGCGGATAAAACATGGATTTAAGGTGCGTTTAGCGCTAGCAAAATGATCTATTTTAAAACCCAAACGTTACTACTAGGCTAAAATTTGATGGCCGACTTTACCGTAAAAATAAAACGATAAAACAGTCAAAACAAGCTAAGGCAAAGCCGGCCTTTTTCGTTAAATTTTAGCGGTTAAAGCTACGCGCAAAAGCCGGGGCTGCTTCTGCCGGCGTTACTGCGAATATGGCGCCTCAACCGCCATGATTTAATCATATAAATTTAGGCCGAAATTTTACTAAATAATCAAGCTATCTACTCTGCCTAGCAATATCCTGGAAGGCTAAATTTAACAAAATAGCATACAGACTATTTGGCAGAAATATCAAAAAAAATTAGGCAAATTAACGCGAAGTTAAAGAAAGTTTTTTGTCCTCAAGGCGGTAAACCTCGTCGCATCTTTGCGCAAGCTCGTTGTCGTGAGTGACTAAAACCAACGCCGCATCGTTTGCTTTGATATAGTTAAACAGCGTTTGCATCACTTCGTTTGCGGTCTGTTTGTCTAGATTTCCCGTCGGTTCGTCGGCAAATATCACGCGCGGCTTTTTGCAAAGCACTCTAGCGATTGAGACGCGCTGCTGCTGCCCGCCGCTTAGCTCGCCTACTTTTTGATTCATTACGCCGTCTATCTTTAAATTTGCCAAAATTTCATCGTCGATTTTTTGTGCGGATAAAACGGAGGCTAGCTCGATATTTTCGTGCGCGCTAAAGCCCTTAAAAAGATAGTGCGCCTGAAAAATGATACCAAAATCAAATCTGCGAATACGCAAGAGTTCGTTTGCCGACAGGTCGTAAAGCGACTTACCGCCGTAGATAACTTCGCCGTTTTTGGGTCGCAAAAGAGTAGAAAGTATGTGGAGTATGGTTGATTTGCCGCAGCCGCTGACGCCCGTTATGGCGCAGCTACCGCCGGCATTGACGCTTAAATTTACATCCTCAAAGAGCGTATAATCATACGCAAAGCCTAGATT
>CAUQCZ010000117.1:0-4509 GCA_963516335.1 uncultured Campylobacter sp.
CCCTAAAGTTTTGTATTTTAAATTTAGCTTTTAAATTTACAAATCTCGCCTTAGCCCCACAATAAGACAATTTCATATAAATTTGACGCGATTATATAAAAAATAGCTTAATACGCTATAAATTTGCGAGCCAAGGATGGCGAGGCATTTAGCTTTCGCGCCTTGATCGGCTCTAGATTTTATCCGCCTAGGCGTTAATGCAGAATTTGCAAAAGACAGTGACGCGGTTAAATTTACCGAATTTGACGCAAAAGGCAACCATATCGGCAAGTCCGCTTGAAAAACACAAACCAAACCGCGCGAACAAATTTACAAAAATCAAAATTTAACGCCGTGCGCTAGATAAAAGCAACCGGCAGATTCACCGACCGAATTTAACTAACCCTCAAGCCTTGCGGTATTTTAGAGCTTTAAATTTTTGCGTACCGTATGCGCCGTCGTTGCGGCAAAAATAGTGGCAGTTAAAATCGTCATGGACACGCGCGGCGTCAAATTTGAGAGCGATATAGCCGCAAATCAAGGTAAAAACGGGACAAAAAGCGCAATAGCAGCCCTTCTCGCATCCCGTCAAGCATCGCCAAATCCTCAAAATTCGAACGTTTTTAGCAAAACCGGCTTAGTTTAATATCCCCAAAATTTCGTCCCGCACGGCGTCCAAATCGTCGCTGATCGTATAAAGCGACAAATCCTCCTTGCTGACGGCTTTTTCGCGTATCAGCGTGGTTTTGATAAAATCGTCAAGCTTACTCCAAAACTTGCTGCCGATGAGGAAAATTTTAGCTTTTTTAGCGCCTATTTGCGCGAGTACCAGGATCTCAAACAGCTCGTCAAGCGTCCCAAAACCGCCCGGAAATACCAAAAACGCGCTTGAGCGTTCAATGAGGGCAAATTTGCGCGCAGATAGATTAGAAAAAATAAAGCTTGTAGTGGCGTATTTGTTCGTCACTTGCTCAAACGGAAGCACTATATTTAGCCCCACAGACGGGCTTTTGCCGCTCTCGTACGCGCCCTTATTCACCGCCTCCATCACGCCGGGTCCTCCGCCGCTAATCACGGCAAAACCGCCGTCGGCAAGCTCTTTTGCGAGGCTAAAAGCCATTTTGCAGTATTTGCTATTTTCGTCAAATCTAGCCGAGCCGAAAAACGTAACGCTCGGGTTTTTGTATGTCATAAAATCCCTAAATTTAGCCAGATCGTTTAAGATTTCATCCATCGTCTCTCTTTTTATTTAAATTTACGCGCTAGAACCATAAACCGCTACCGAATTTACCGCACAAGCGTAAAAGAGATGATAGCTAAAACGGATTTAAAAATAGATGACGCGCGATTGAATTCGAGATAAATTTAAATATGTTTTAAATTTGTAAAACCGCTAAGACGGTTTAAATTTAGCCGAATTTATCAAAGGTTTTGGTATCAAACGGCGCAAAATCAGCCAAAACCCGCAAAATCGTCGCCTTGGTTTTTAGCGCGTAAATTTTATTCTCCGGTTTATAAAAATAGGCTCGCTTGTAAATTTAGCCTATGCCGCGATTTTGCGCTAAATTCGGCGAGGCCGCGGCTTGATTTTAAACGCCTTTAGAAAAATTAGCTCAAATTTAGCCCTAACGCAGCTGCTCTAAGCGCTCTTTTTTAGTACCGATTTGAGTGATCTGGATGCCGAAGTTGCCGTCTACGATGACCACTTCCCCAAGAGCTATGACTTTGTCGCTGATTAAAATTTCAAGCGGGTCGTTTGCTAGCTGATTTAGCTCGATGACCGAGCCTATATCCATCGTTAGTACGTCTTTTAGTAACATCTTTTTTGAGCCGATACGCACGCGAATAGGCAAACGAACGTCCATAATCAGACCGATATTTCGCATTTCGTCCGCGCTTAGCTCGCTTTTTGGCGAGTGAGAAGGCGAGGCGGCGGCCGTTTCTTTTTGGTCTTTGCTAAAAAATTTAACGAACGAAAAGTCCGCTATCATAGCGATTTGCTCGTCTAAATCGGCGATTTTAACCGGATAGATATATACCTTTTCATACGCGCTAAGGTCTAAAATCGCGTTTTCGTCGAGAAAATTTACTTTTGCGATTTCGAAACTGAGCTTTGGCATGCCTTTTTGCGCGCCAAGACTCGTAGAAAACGCGCCGAGGATATTTGAGAACACCTCTTTTGCCGCATCTAGCTCATCTTCGCTTAAATTTTCGTTGCGAGATATCTCCTCCTCGCCGAGCATCCACTCGCTTACCGCGCTTACTAGCACGGGCGTAACCGCTAGCATTATTTTTGCGTTTATATCGCCGCTTACGCTAACGTTAGCCACGGCTAGAGGAGGCTTGATGCCCTCTTGCCCCGGAGCGTCGTACTCGTTTCTCTCGCCGACTCCGGGCGTCTTGCCGGTCAGTCCTTCGATCGTAGCTTTTATCTCGTTTGCGAAAATTTTAAAAAATTCATTCATCTCGTTCGTCCTCGTCTAGTATATTTTCTTCGTTTTCGTCGTCTTGGTCGTAGCTCATGAGCTTAGCCTTACGCTCTTCTTCGTATTTTTCCAAGATATTTTTAATCTCGTCTTTATCGCTTCTGATTAGCTCTTCTATGCGGATAGATTTTCTAAATCTATGCAGTCCGACCTCGGCTAAAAATACCTCTTTTTTATCTATCGTGACGATAGCTTTATCGTTTGCGGAGCGGTCAAGGCGCAATATATCGCCCTCTTTTAAATTTAAAAATTCATTCACGCTCACGATACTTTCGCCCAGTATCGCCTCGTATAACACTTCGGCGCGTCCGATTAGCGTTTTTAGCTCTTTGTTTCTGCTTTTTTTCGCGCTCGTTTCGCCTAGCATTATATCGCGGTTAGCTAGGCGGCTTAAGATCGGCTCTAGGTATATAACCGGATAGCAGATATTTATCATACCGCTTGAGTTGCCGACTATGATCTCCATCACGACCATTATCACGATCTCGTTTTGGCTGACGATTTGCACGACGTTTGGACTGCTTTCTTTTGCCTCTACGTTTGGATACATATCAGTTACCGTAGCCCAGCTTTCCTTTAGGCGCTGCATTATCATCCTTAAGATCGCATCGAGTAAATTTATCTCTATATCGGTTAGCTCCCTACTAGTTTCAAAACCCTCGCCGTTGCCGCCTAACAAGCGATCTATCATAGGAAACGCGATGCTTGGGTTTATTTCTAAAACGCAGTTGCCGTCAAGCGGCTTGATAGAAAAAACGTTAAAGCTAGTAGGACTTGGCAAACTCATCAAAAACTCGCCGTAAGTCATCTGATCTACGCTGTGCAGACGAATTTCTACGATGCTACGCATAACGCTTGAGATTTGAGAGGCTAAATTTCGTGCTAGCTTGTCATGAATGCCCTTTATCGCGCGTAGTTGCTCTTTGCTGACGCGATTTGGACGCTTGAAATCATAGATTATTACTTGACGCTGTTCTTCTTTGCCGCCTTCGCCTATAGACTCGCTCGCCTCCTCGTCGTCTACGACCTCGAGTAACGCGTCGATTTCTTCTTGACTTAAAATATCCGCCATTATTTACCTTCGAGTTTCTTTCTTATTTTTTCCATTAAACGCTTATGTATCTGAGAGATGCGCCCCTCTGATATCTGCAAGATCTCGCCGATCTCCTTTAGACTCAGCTCCTCATAATAATAAAGCTGAACGATGAGCTGATCGCGCTCCTCGAACTCGTTTAAAATTTGAGTTATCTTTTCTATCAGATCTTCTCTCTCCACTCTCTCAAACGTATTTTCCTCGCTCATAAGCTCCATCTGATCGTCGATGCTAAGCACGCCGACGACGGCGCTTACGTTCCTAGCCTCTCTTATCTTTTCCACGCTTTCTTCAAGCATAGCGGCTAGATACTCGTCCTCAGGCTCGCGCTCGAATTTATTAAAGTATTCGTTCACTAATGCGTCGATATTTTTAACCAAAGTACGATCTGCGCGACTAACCACGTCAAGTCCGCGTAAAAAATCAAGCATAGCCCCGTAAACTCGTTTTTGCGCATATCCCCAAAACGAGTCGTTTCGCTCTTTGTCGTATTTGCGAGACAGTCTAACCATCTCCTCAAGCCCGGCGCCCATTAGATCGCTAACGTCGATATGAGCCGGTAGTCGCTCCTTTAATCTAAAAGCCATAGCTCTAAGCGCCGGCGTATAAGCCAGTACGATATCGTCTTGTTCTTTTTTTATCGTTTGGGCGTAGGGATTAGGCTGCTTTTGCATTGCTTTCGTCGCCCCTACCCAAGGTCTGCTTTATTAGGACGCGTTCACTGCCAAGCTGACCCAAAATAGTATCCATACGCTTTTCTCTAAGCCCAAGTTCCGAGACTAGATAATCTGAGCGCTTTTCGTATTCGTCCTTATCAAAAGGCTTTTTAAGCGTGATATCGACATAGTTTATGATAATGATATGGATCAAAAGATGAAAAAAAAGCGTGATAGCGAAAGTATACATAATCATCTCCAAAGGCTCGTTAAGCTTTAGCGCCGAGAAAACCAC
>CAUQCZ010000118.1:0-4489 GCA_963516335.1 uncultured Campylobacter sp.
CTTTTCGGCTGCCTCGAGCTGGTTTTCAAACATAAGATCCCGGTAATCGCTCATCAGCTACCTTGCGTCGTCTGACCTACCGAAAAGTCGTAATGCACGCCGCCCATCGGATAGAAATTTATAAAGAAATAAACGCCTCTTGATTTCTTTGCGGCCGTTCCACTCGTAGTCGTAGTAGGTTCTAGCTCCTCTTCATAGACGAATGTATAATTCCAGCACTTTCTGCGATGAGAGACGCCTAGTTGCCACTGCTTGTTGTAGTCTCGCTCGAGGTCGTACTGCGAACCGCCAAAAAGCCTATAGTTATGCGGAAGCTCGACGTAACCGTTTAGGTGTAGGTAGTTTTGCTTTTCTTGCGCGTTTTTCCTTTGCATTGTATGCCAGAGGCTAGCGCCGAATTTATCGTGCGTATAGCTCGCGCCGCTTTGAATTTTTTCAAAGTATTTATTGTCGTAAGAGTACTCAAGCCTGTTGTAAAAAGATAAATTCGCTAGCGGATACCAGCCGATTATATTTTTCAAATTCGAGCGCTTATTCTCTTTCGTATAATAACCCTGCGAAATCGTATGACGCAAAAATTTTCTTCCGTTTTCGTTAAAGAAATACTGCGTCGCTCTGGCTGAAATCTCGTCTCTAGTATGCTGAGGATTTATAAAGCTTTGGTATTTTCGTCCGAGCATATCGTAGACGTATACGTTGCCGTCATCCTCGGTAGTTTCGTATTTATCTGGCAGGTCGCCTTCGTTGTAAGCTTTTACGACGTAGTCGACGCCTAAATTTACGCTATGATAAAAGCTCTCGTAAGCTTTAGCTAGATCCGTATAAAGCGAGAATTTGTGATAGTTTTCTATATAGTTTGCGCTCTTGTCCTCATCTCCGGTCGGGCGATACATTTTTTTTCCATAATCCACGTGAGTGGCATATAGATAGTGGTAGTAAGAAAATTTAAGATAATCGTCCGCCAAAGGTAGATGAAAGGAAACCGGTAGATTAAACTCATACTGCGTCGCTTTTACGCCGATTCTTCTCGTGTAGTTATGCGAGCTTAAATCAACGGAATAAAGCACGTTAGGCAAGATAAAGCTATCGGTAAATTTATGATATTGGAAGCTTGGATACTCTTGGAGCGTATCTTTGTTTTCGTTTGGGCTACCGATTTTTGAGGTATTTACATAATATCTCGCGTATGCGCCAAAATAGTGTTTATCGCTACTTAGAAAATAGTTTAGCTTTGACGTCACGAGAGGATTGTCGTCGCTACCCGCGCCGCGCTTTTTCAAATTTATATAGTCGATATCGTTTAGCGCCGTAGCATCAAGCCACAAGCCCTCTTGCAAATCCTCGCTTATGAGGTGCTTAACGAGCCTATCGCGCTCGTATTTGACCTCAGCGCCTTTATGCGTTTTATTTTTTAGCGGAAGCCTTAGCGAGTTTTTCTCGATCTGTCTTTGGCGGTAGCCCTCGGTATCTCTAAATGCGCCTAGCGTGACCGAGCCTCTAGAATAAGGCGAATCGGTAAATCTAAACGTGCCGTAGATACCCGTGCCGCGTCTAGTGCGAATTTGCGGATCAAACTGCAAGTCCCAGCTGTCGTATTCGGCGATGTAGATCGGTTGTTTGTAGTAAAATCCGTCGTTTTTACCGTAGCCAAGCTCCGGCGGCAAGAGTCCGGTACGTCTGCGCGTATCGGTGGAAAAGCCAAAATACGGCAGATAAAACACCGGGACGTTTCCGACGTAAAATACGGGATTATAAAGGTGTAAGAATTTACTCTCGCGATTTAGCTTGCCGCTGCTAAATTTGATCTTCCAATCAGGGTCTTGGACGTTACAGCTTGATACGACCGCACCGTTTACCTCGTAAAATTTAGAAGTACTATTGCTCTCGTCGCTTTGCATCCACACTTCCATGTCGCGGTTCATCATAAATAGCGTCTCGTAGTTGCTATCTTTGCTATTTAGATCGATCTTTGCATACGAGCAGCGTGAGATTTCGTCTTTGTTTCTTATCAAATTTACGTTACCGAAAAGCTCCAAAATTTCTTTTTGCTGATCGTAAACGGCCCTATCCGCGCTCATCAAATAATCCTGCGAATAAACAAGTACGTTTTTATCCGCCGTAACAACGCCGTTGTCGCGTTTTACGTCATCGGCCAGAAGCTCGAAATTTTGAGCCGCAAAGCAACTAAAAGCCCCAAACATTAGTAACGAAAAAATTCTAGTAAACATCTATAACTACCGTTTTCGCGGCCTTATCTTGCCACGTTTGAAATAATGGATTTGAAAACGCCCATGCAAAACCAAGAAAGCACAAGTTTTCGCTAACGATACGCATAAAGGCGCGGACTAAGGAGTTTAAAAAGCTCGGTTTATCGAGCAAATTTACGTCTACGCAGACGATTTTCATAGCTATTTTGCCCATCGTCGCGCCGCAGTACCACGTAAAAAAAGTCTGATAAATCACGTCTAGCAAAACTATTTGAAGGGTTAAATTTGCAAGCAAAACGACGGTTTGCTCAAAGTCTATTCCGTCAAATTTATCGTAATAAATCACGAAAAATAATGCCGAAAGTAAAAATTTATCTATCCCCCACGCGACGGCTCTTTTGCCGACGCTAGCGAGCGTAATATTTTCGTTTTCGAGCCTGTCGATGACGCTTCTGCTCATTTGCGCCCTTTTAGCATTTGCCATGCGATATCTTTTCGGTACTGCGCGCCGTCAAATTCTACGTTTTCGCAAAGCTCATAGGCCTTTTGTTGCGCTTGTTTTATACTTTTACCAAGCCCCACGCACACGAGCACTCGTCCGCCGTCGGCATATATCTCGCCGCCCTGCTCGCTCACGCCGGCAAATGCTATGTGCGAGTTTTCAGGCACGTTTTTTACGCTGATTTTGGCCCTAGGCGAGCTTAAAAAAGGATAATTTTTACTAGCCATCACGACCCCAACAGCAAATTCGTCTTTTAGCTTCACGGGTTTTAGATCGCCTTTAGCCGCGTTTAGTAAAATTTCGCCCAGGTCGCCGTCGATCAGCGGCATTAGCACTTCACACTCCGGATCGCCGAAACGCACGTTAAACTCAAGCACGTACGGCATACCTTTAACCACCATAAGCCCCACGAAAAGAACGCCGCAAAAAGGATTTCCTTCGGCTTTCATGCCTTTTAGGGTCGGTTTTACGACCTCTTCTTCGACCTGTTTTATTAGCTCGGGGCTTGCTAGCGGACTAGGAGCGTAGGCACCCATACCGCCGGTATTTGGTCCTTCGTCGTTATCTTTTAGGCGCTTATGATCCTGCGCTACGGGCAGGCTCACGAAATTTTCGCCGTCGCAAATCGCAAAAAAACTAAGCTCAAATCCGTCTAAAAACTCCTCCACGACCACGAGTTTGCCCGCCTCGCCGAAGCTCTCTCCGCTTAGCATACCCTTAGCCGCAGCCTTTGCTTCCTCGCTGCTTTGCGCGATTATCACGCCTTTGCCCGCGCACAGTCCGTCAGCCTTAACAACGACCGGAGCAGCAAGAGAGTCGATAAATTTAGCCGCAGCGTCGTAATTATCGGTATTTAGATAGGCCGCAGTTCGGATAGTATTTCTAGCTAAAAAGTCCTTCATAAAAGCCTTGCTACCCTCGAGCCTAGCCGCAGCCTTGCTCGGTCCGAAAATATTTAAATTTCGCGCCTTAAAGATATCCACGACTCCGTCACTTAGCGGCGCTTCGGGACCGACGATCGTTAGTTCTATCTGCTCGGTCTTAGCAAATTCTGCGAGCTGATTATAGTCTTTGGGGTTTAGATTCGTGCCGAGCTTTGAGGTAGCTCCGTTGCCCGGAGCAAAGAAAAGCTCGTGTTTGCGGGATTCTTGAAGTTTTAGAGCTATGGAGTACTCGCGCCCACCGCTTCCGATTATCAAAATTTTCATAATTTCTCCAAAAATAAAAACCCAAGTGAGCGGTGCGCATATAAGTGGCCCGAAAATTCAAAGCCAACCTTGCAAATAGGCGGTTCCTTTAGGTCGCAACTTCTCGCGCTCGCACGCTCAAACGAAGCCGCGTCGCACGGTCGCCGCACATCTTCGCCGAAACTAATGTGTTGGACCCTATAAAAATACGCTGCCAAATCACTCAGGCAAGGCTATTATATAAAATTTTAGCTTAAAGTAGCGTTTTTGCGAGGCTTACGCAGGAATTTATATTTTGCTGGGCGCTTACTGCGGGCGAGGTGAATTTTCCTAGCTCTTTTGCCGTCGTAAGCCCGATAGCGACGGCTTTATAGCTCTCATCCCAGCCGAAATTTCGAGTAAAATTTCGCACCGCCGAGGGAGCGGTAAAAATGATCGCCGAGTTTTTGGGCGGTTTTTGCTCTTTTTCAAGCGGCTTAAAAACGTTTTCGTAAGCGATTATCTGCGTCAAATTTACGCCGCTTTCCTGCAAAATTTCGCCCACGCTCGAAGCCGTCTCGCGTGCTCTTAGAAATAATATTTTTTTGCCCTTT
>CAUQCZ010000119.1:0-4448 GCA_963516335.1 uncultured Campylobacter sp.
CGCTAGAGCAGATCGCACGCGCTGCGTCGAAATTTGACGGCGTCGAGGGGCGTATGGAGGTCGTTAGTCGCGACCCGCTCGTGATCGTGGATTTCGCACACACTCCAGACGGCATCGAAAAGGTGCTAAACGCGCTTCGCCACCGCAAGATCGTCGCGGTTTTTGGCGCCGGCGGCGATAGAGACCGAACCAAACGCCCTAAAATGGGCGCAATAGCGCAAAAATACGCGCACAGACTCGTCGTCACCAGCGACAACCCCCGCAGCGAAGAGCCTGAAAGCATCATCGCCGAGATATGCGGCGGCCTAGAGATGAACAAGCGCGTAAAATGCATATCAAACCGTAAAGAGGCGATAAAATACGCGCTTGAAAGCCTCGCGCAGGATGAAATTTTAGTGATTTTAGGCAAGGGCGACGAAACCTATCAGGAGATCAAGGGCGTGAAATATCCGTTTAGCGACAAAGAGGTCGTGCGCGAACTTTTGGGCGGACGCGCCTAAATTTACGGACAAAACGGCGACGAAACAAGGGTAAATTTGAGTAAAATTTGCCTTTGCTCGTGCCTAAATTTCTATTTTATCGCCGAGTAGCGTCAAATTTATCGCAGCTTTTATCGCTCGCGCAAATGTCTCTAAAATCAAATTTAATCACAAATTTAACTCCGAATTTTATCGCGGCAAGCAAGCAAAAACTAATCGCCGCGGCTATATAAAGTTGCTTTTTGCGGCTAAATTTATAGTATAATTTTCTCAAAAAACACAAAGGACTGCCGATGAAAATCGAAATTTTATCAAGCAAAATCCACCGCGCGCGCGTGACGGACGCCAACCTAAACTACGTGGGCTCCATCACAATCGGACCCGAGCTCATTGAGGCTGCAGGGCTTTGCGAGTACCAAAAAGTAGAAATCCTAAACGTCAATAACGGCGAGCGCTTCGCTACCTACGTGATCCGCGGCGAGAAAAAGGGCGAGATCTGCCTAAACGGCGCGGCCGCACGCAAAGTCTGCGTCGGCGACGTCGTCATTATCGTGGCTTACGCGCTTCTTAGTGCCAAAAAGGCAAAAAATTTCGAACCAAAAATCGTGCAGGTAAATGAGCAAAACGAGATCGTAAAATAATATACGCCCAAATTTGCCGTTTCTGCGGCGGAGCGTTTAAATTTGAGTTTTATGACGACGAGTCAAATTTGCGGTAAGATCTAAGCTAGCTAGTACGACGGTCATTTGCGAACGGACGAAAGGCAACGCGCCGAATATCAATTTATTCAATTTTTCCGCCGTTTGGCGTTAAATTTTACGCGATCGGTAAAATTTGGCAAAAACTGGCAAAATTTTGCGCCTGAATTTAAAAGGATTCGCAAAATGATAGCGATTTATTTTAGCTCCACGGGCAACACTAAGCATTGCGTAAAGAGACTTATAGAGCGCCTGGGCAAGGGTATCCCCGCGGTTTCGATCGAGGATGGAGCTTGCGGCGAGCTGCTAAAGCACCACGATGACGTGATCCTCGCCTATCCCGTTTACTTTAGCGACCTGCCGCAGATCGTGCGCGAGTTTATTTGCAAAAACAGCGCGAATTTCCGCGGCAAAAACGTCTTTATAATCGCTACGATGGAGATTTTTAGCGGCGACGGAGCGGGCTGCGCGGCCAGGATCCTAAGGCGAGCGGGCGCAAAGATAACGGGCGGCGCGCACGTTAGAATGCCGGCATTTATCCTCGACGTGGCGATTTTTAGCTATTCGGCGCAGAAAAACGAGCGCCTGATCAAGGAGGCAAACGCCAAGCTAGAGCGCGTCGCGCAGGCATTTGCCGCGGATAATCCGCCGCAAGAGGGGCTAGGCATGCTATGCCGTATCGCCGGGCTTTTGGGTCAGCGGCTCTGGATGAAAATTTGGGACAAAACGCCCTTTGCCAGGCGCAAACCGAGCCTAGATACAGCGCGGTGCAGCGGATGCCGCGAGTGTGCGAAATCCTGCCCGATGCAAAATATAAAAATCGCGCACGGCAAAGCAAAATTCGGCGAGCGCTGCACGATTTGTTATAGATGCGTAAACATGTGCAAACAAAAGGCGATAACGATCCTCGGCAAGGCGAAAAATCTGGAAAAATCGCGTTGCGCCCCATAGAAACGAGGCTCGCGCGGGCTTTATGGTATTATTTCAGGCTTTTTGCCGATTTCGCTGACATGGCGCTTTAGCCTCTCGCTAGATACGGTTGGAAAAAGAAATCTCTTTTCGCGGCTCCACAAAATGCCCGTTTCTACGTAGTCTTGCAGAATTTCTTGCAGCTTTTGCGCCGCGCCGACCATACCGAGTGAATTATACGCATATATTTCGCGTAAATTTTCCTCCTCGTCCAGCCTTTGTATAACGATCTCGTAGTCCAATGATTTATAAATATCTTTTAACTGCACAAGACTAACGAAAGGCGTAGCTTCGCCGTCTTGCGAGGCAGACAAAAGATAGACAAAAGGGTGCAGGTAAACGCTCTCTATCCGTCTTGCGTTCGGCGCTACGGAGTCGCTTGCGGCTACGAAAAAATCTTTAAATTTATTCGCCGCGCAACTTTGTATAAATAAAACGTCTATTTCGTTTAAATTTATACTTATGTCCTTTATTTGTTCGATTTTTGTAAAGAATATATTAAAAAATTCAAAAAACGAATTCCCGCGATGCTGCGCAAACGAATATAAATTTTCTGCGATTTTGATAACATAAACGCTATCTATATCGTAAATAAAATTTTTATTTAATTTTAACAAGCCGTTCCTTTTCTATTTTGCCTAGGCGCCTTAGCCTTTGGCGATGCTATTTTGGCTTGATTATACCGTATTTGCGCGTCGTTTAGGCTTAGCGGTTTTGCGCCGGGCGCGCTGGATTTACCCGCAAAGTAGCCAAAATCGCTAAATTTTAGACTCGGGGAAGCCGTAAATTTGCTAAGATAAACCAAATTCGCTCCGCCGCCTACTAGCTAGCCCAGATACGCTTTTAGCTCCGCTATTTGCCGCTCAACCTCGGCTATGATTTCCGGCGAGTTTTCCCAAATTTCAAGGAAATCCCATGCCTCGTCAGGCGGGTCGATCATATTTTCCAAAATCGCAACGACTTTCCGGATAGTCGGTTGCAATTTATCTAAAAAAATCTGACGGACACGCATACGGCGAGCCAAAGCAAGCCAAAACGTGCGCGGCAGCCCTGATCTCATCGTAATTTTCGTTTCCCGGATCGAAATTTGCCGCCGTACTTTCTATTGGGTCGAAATTTTTGACTCTCCCAAAATCTCGCAAACCGGTCCGCAGCCTCGTCGTTTTCGTACGCTTTGTAACCCCAGTCGCCCATTTTAGCCCCTTTTTATAAAAATTACCCTCAAATTTGACGGCTTTTCGGGCTTAAATTTACCCGTCCGCGCTCGTATCCGCCGCGAGTTTTAAAGGCGGGAACGAAACTTGCATTGCAAAGCTTAAAAAAGTAAATTTAGCTTAAATTGGCTAAAATAACGCGAAATTTGAAAGGATGTTTATGTTTGAGGGGATTGATTTTTCAAAAATGGGGCAGATGCTCGAGGATGCGCAAAAAAAGGCGCAAGAAATCGAGCAGGAGAGCCAAAAACGCGAGTTTAGCGTAAAAAGCGGCGGCGGGCTCATTAGCGTCAGGGCAAACGGCAAGGGCGAGGTGCTCGATATCAGCATCGACGATAGCTTGCTGGAGGACAAGGAGAGCTTGCAAATCTTGCTTATTAGCGCCGTAAACGACGTGCTAAAGATGATCGAGGACGACCGCAAAAACGCCGCGTCAAGGATGCTGGGCGGGTTTGCCGGCATGGGACTAGGGCAATGAAACGCGCAGTTTTCTCGCGCCGTTTGGACGCGGTTTTGGGGCTCGCGCGAGCGAATTTTCCTTTGAGGGAAGGGCGATTTTACGCTGCCGATAAACAAAACGGCTCGGTAAATTCGGGCTTAAATTTAGCTACCTTTGCGAGTCAAATTTACGCCGCTTATGCCGTAAAGGGTGCCGTAAATTTGGGCTCAAATTCGCGCACCCGTTCGGTAAAATTTGACGCTTCTTTAAATCCTCGCGAAATTTCGCAAAAAACTAGTCTGAGTGCCAAAACGGCGACGAATTTGACGGCGAATTTTGCTCGCAAATTTTGCTCTCCGCTTTTTGCGGTTTTTATGATTTGCGCTCTTGCCGCGTCGCTTAGAGCCGAGCCGCGCCCGACGCAGGATGATTTTAACGCTTGCTTTGAGAAAAACTTGCCCGCCATAGTAAACGTCGCGGGTAACGGCGGTATCGCGATCACGCCAAATTTAATCGCCGTGCCTAAAGGCGAAATCCCCGTGAAAAACTACGTCAAATTTGACCCGTACCTTGGCCTCTATCTGGTCTCCTCGGACGCCAAACTCGAGCCTATGAAGATGGCCGACGATAACGCGACGAAAAAAAGCGA
>CAUQCZ010000120.1:0-4381 GCA_963516335.1 uncultured Campylobacter sp.
ATCTTTAAAAACCAGGGCGCAGAGGGCTCCGGCTCAAATTTACTAGGCCTACTTCACAGCGGGATCTCGCTATCGCCGCTTTTTCTTAAAATTTTAGAAGAGGGCGAGTTTGGGCTTACGCTACCCGCAGTCGCGCCCTACGCCGATCACCTCGACTACCTAAAAGATCAGTTTTTACGCGTAGAGCTTTACGGCAAGCTCTCGTTTTTTAGCAAAAACGTATCAAGCGACGCCAAAAGCCGCCTAGAAAAAGACGTAAAAGAGCTAGAAGCCATCATCGAAAAACGGCTAAATTTAAGCAAAATTTCTATTTCCGTCGAGCAAATTTTCAAAGATAACGCGCTAAACGACAAAGAACAGCTTATTTTCCTCGCGCTTTTAAAGGAAGAATACGTCGGCGAAACGGACGCAAACCGCGATCTAAACGCGCTTGTAGGGATTTTAAGCGCGGACGAATTCGAACGCATAAAAAATCGCACGCTACTGGATGAGGGCTCAAAGCTAATCGAAAACGGCCTCATCGACTACGACGAGTCGCTAAACGCTTACGGCGGCTTTAGCAGGACGTTTTACATAACCGACGAAATTTTACAAAGCGTAATGCACCCAAAAACCGAGAGCAAAAGCAAAAAACTAGCGCTAGAAACCCTCGTAAAAGAGCAGGAGATCTTTGAGCTCATCGAGCCATCGACCGACATAAACGACGTCGTGCTGGACGTCAAGGTAAAAGAGCTACTAGACGCGATCCTAAAGCAAGTAGATCGCCGCGTACTGGCGCGCCTATCTAGCTGGGGCATCAAGTCGCGCAAAAATGTGGACGCCAAAATCATCTTTTACGGGCCGCCTGGTACGGGCAAAACTATGAGCGCGCTAAGCCTCGCAAAGAGCCTAAAAAAGCAGGTTCTTAGCTTTGACTGCTCTAAAATTTTGAGCAAATACGTCGGCGAGAGCGAGCAAAACGTGCGTAAAATTTTCGACACGTACAAAGAAATCTGCGCCAAAAGCAAGAGCGAGCCCGTGCTGCTGCTAAACGAGGCCGATCAGTTTCTAAGCACGCGCGTCGAGGGCGGCAGCGGCGCGGACAAGATGCACAATCAAATGCAAAATATATTTTTGGAGCAAATCGAGCGCTTCGAGGGCGTGCTCATCGCCACGACGAACTTCTTGCAAAGCCTGGATATCGCGTTTTCTCGCAGGTTTGATTATAAGATCGAGTTTAAAAAGCCCGACCTCGCCGCTCGCCTTGCGATCTGGCGCAAAGTCCTGCCCGAAAATGCGAGCTTTGAGGAAAATTTCGACGTCAAAGAGCTGGCTAAATTTGAGCTAAGCGGCGCGCAAATAATGCTCGTGCTCAAAAATACCGCGCTAAAAGTAGCCGTGCGCGAGGACGGGATATTTACGATGGGCGACTTTGAAAGCGAGATCAAACGCGAGATGAGCTCAAATTTCGGCGAGGATAAGAAAGTCGGGTTTGACGGGTAAATTTGCCTGAGTTTATCTGTCCAATATTTTTATAAATAATCAAATTATAAACACAAGGATACTTTATGGATAATGGTGCAGATTGGGTTACAGCAGGAGCTACGGTATTTTTAGTTATCGTAACAATTATTTATGTTTACTTCTCATACAAACTCACACAAGAAACCATTATGCTTAGAAAAGTTGAAACATCACCTTTTATCTCAATTATTTTTGACATCTCTTTCGATTCAACCAGTTGTTCTAAAATAATTATAAAAAATATAGGAAAAGTGCCGGCATATGATATATCGTTTAAAATAGAAGAAAAATATCTACAGTTTTTTAACGGTTACAATTTCAAAAATATCATAGAGTACTTTGCCCCTCAACAAGAATTTTCCATTTTAGCAAGCGGTTTTTCAGACTTTAAAAAGGCTTATCGTCGGCCACTCTTACGAATTCGCGCAGCAACACAGAACTCGCTACGGCGGCGATGGCCGCTTTTAAGCCCTTAAACGAGTTAGCTAGCCCTTGCGCCGCGTTCTCAGCCTTTTTCACTTCGTTACTTACGCTGTTTAAATCGTTTTTTAGCTTGTCCGCGCCCTCAAATTTAGCGCTAATGATCAAGCTCGCGATTTCAGTCATAATTCGCCCCTTGGCAAATTGTATATGAAATTTTAGGGGCAGTTGGTTGGGGTGTTTGGGATTAAGTATTATGCAAAGAGACGAGTTTCTGTCTCTTTGCTCTTGGTTACGCTATTTGTAGTCTTTTACTTTCAAGCGCTATATAAAAGTCTGTAGTTTCTTGACTTGCGTTTGCGAAGTCGAGAGTTTTTACAGACCAACTCTCCAAATGCTTACTTAAGGCATAATTTATAGCTTTTTCAAAAGCTAACATTACTTTTTGTTCCTGCTCTTTGTTCATCATATCTCCTTCGTTTTGGGATTGCAATCTTTTTTTCTCAAAATAAGCCATTTTGCTTCAAAAAGTATTACCACGCCTATATCATCTAAGTCTTTATTTAATCCTTCAGAGTTTGCTATATTCTCAAACAAATTCTTTGTTATTTCGTTTCTAGCAAATATTTTTATCTCTTTTATATCTTCATGGTCTTTACTTAAAAGAAGCTTTAAAGATTCCATAAAAACACTTTTTAAGGCGTTTGCTATTTCATCATGATCTCCGCCATTCAAAGTGCATTTTGGCGTTATCGTCATATCAAATATTTTTAACCACCCAACATCCGAACGCGGAAGAGCGCGAATAACATCAAGTAAGGCAATATATTCTTTGTCGTCTTCATCAGATAGGATGTAGGCAAAGAATTCCTTTTCATCAATATCATTGATAAGCCTTCTGATTTTATTTTCAATATCCTGAGCAAACACAGAGCCTTCATCGCCCTGATTCCCGCAAACTGCCAGCCAGCTTCTAAGTAGTTTCTCTAATTCTTCCTTAGTTGCACTTTTTAGCATATTATAATACTCCATATTTTGAAATCTAAAAAGAATTTTATTATATTTCGTCTTGCTTGAGGCTTAAAATTTGTGTTTTGTATTTAAAGAACTTAGATTATTATTAGATATCTTTTTATACTCAAAGTCTGTAATTTTACAAAAAGTAACCTGAATGTTAAATTAAATTATATTAAGGCGTTGCCCTGTTTAGTAAACGAGCAATATCAAAAAGACTACTTTGCGAATTTCGCTTTGATAGATGAAAAAGATTTTGGGTTAAACTCGCCTTGATAGGGCGCGTAGGCTAGCTTGTCGGTATTGCTTCGCTCGCGGCAATAAACTACGCTTAGTTTTTGTAGCGTGATTATCTCCCACGGGCTAAATTTCGCGCCCGTCAGATCGCAGTAGGCTTTTATTTCTTGATAATCTAACGGCACCGCGCCGTAACCGCCGCTTCTTGCGAAATTTAGCTCCGACAAAGCGTTTATCAGGTATTCGCCCCAGCTTATGGGCGGGTAAACTTGCTCACACTTCGTGCCGCGGCACTCTTCGGCGTCGTCGGGCGTTGTACTTTGTACTATATACGCTAGCGCAGCAAACACTGGGGTATGACTCGCTTATGATGACGAAATTATTACGCATTATTTACAAGGCGAGAGCGATAGATCGGAGCTTGAAAAAGCGCTGTTTCAAAAAAGGGTTTTGGCACACTTTTTTGACACACTCCAAAATTCAACCTCTCAAAAGCCCTAAAATACGGAGCTGCAAGGAAGTTAATACTTAATTTTCAATTAAGTATTTTAGAAATGAATACCGAAAACAAACAAATACAATTTGTTTTTAGCAATGGCAAAATTTTAAAAGTAGAAAGAGGGCTTTTTCTAGAAATTTTTAGCAAAATAGAAAAAATACATATTTATAAAGGTGATTTAATTAACTTTTCGAGCGGTAAAAATTTTGCGACCGAAGAACTATTTTTTATACTAACCAACATACTCAACAAACAAGAATAAAGCAACTAGGCTAGTTATTTTACCCGCCAAACCCCTCGCCCGCTTTTAAAATTTCATCCCTTAGCCTCTCGTGTCCTGCCGATAGAGCCGCGATCTTAGCTAGTTTTTCGTCCTTTATCTGCGTAAATTCGCTCTTTAGCGCCGATAAAATTTTATTTAAAAATGACGCGTTTCCCAGCATCTCGTTTTCAAATTCGTATAAATTTAGCGACAGCAAAACGCGGTCTTGCACCTCGTCAAAGCTCGGGATAAAGAGCGCAAAGCCGTTTTGCTCGTGCGCGCGCATCGAGCCCGCGATCTTTTCTTTTAGAAAATACACGGCGATTTTAACGGCGTTTTCGTAGTTTGCGGCGACTTTGAGATTTAGCTTTTCAAAAAATAGCGCCGTCTTTTGCAGCCCTTTAAATTTCGCCGTCTCATAGTCTCGCAAAAACGTCCTATACACC
>CAUQCZ010000121.1:0-4375 GCA_963516335.1 uncultured Campylobacter sp.
ATTTAATAAAATACGCGCTTTAGCTATAAATGTAAATAAAAGGTAGAATGTGTTTGAACAAATCAGCGAGTCGTTTCGCTTAGCCGTTAGTAAAATTCGTTTCGTAGACGATGAAAAAGCGCTAAATAACGCGCTTGATGTGCTTAAAAAAGCACTACTAAAAGCCGACGTTCATCACAAAGTTACTAAAGAATTGCTAGCTCTCATAGAGGCCGATCTAAAGCAAAGCGGGATAGGCCAAAAGCAGTTTTTAGACGCTATAAAGTCAAATTTGACGAAAGTTTTAACCGCGCCGGGCAACCAGGGCTTTGTCTTTGCGCCCGTAGCTCCTACGATCGTGCTGATGGCTGGCTTACAAGGTAGCGGAAAAACCACTACGACGATAAAGTTAGCTAATTATCTAAAGCTTAGAAAGAAAAAAGTTTTGGTCGCGGCGTGCGATTTGCAACGCTTGGCGGCCGTCGAGCAGCTTCGTCAACTTTGCGAAGCAAACGAGATAGAGCTTTTTAGTATAGACAACGAAACCGATCCGCTAAACGTAGCTAAACAAGCGCTAGCTAAAGCAAAAAGCGGGCTTTACGACGTACTTTTGGTCGATACGGCGGGACGTCTAGCTATAGACGAAGCTTTGATGAAGCAGATAAAAGATATCAAATCAGCGCTCGAGCCGCATGAAATTTTTTACGTAGCTGACGCTATGAGCGGACAAGACGGCGTAAAAACAGCAAGCACGTTTAACGATGCGCTAAAAATAAGCGGCGTAGTGCTAAGCAAATTTGACTCTGACAGCAAAGGCGGCGTAGCTATCGGCATAGCCAAGCAGCTAAATATACCGCTTAGATTCGTAGGTATCGGCGAAAAAGTCGGCGATATGGAGAGCTTTATCCCTGAGCGTATCGTGAGCCGCATAATGGGCGAGGGTGACTTAGCGACGTTGGTTGAAAAAACTAGCGCTGTGATAGACGAGCAAGAAGCAAAAAGAATAAATAAAAAGATTAAAAAAGGGCAGTTTAACTTTAACGACTTTTTATCACAAATGGAAAGCGTCAAAAAGCTCGGAAATATGAAAAGCTTAATCGGTATGATACCAGGGCTATCAAGCGTGGCAAATCAGATAAAAGATATCGACCTTGATAACTCGAAGGAAATTTTACATATCAAAGCTATGATAAATTCGATGACACAAAAAGAACGCGAGAATCCTGATTTGCTAAACAATAGCCGGAAAAGGCGTTTGGCTGCGGGATCTGGACTATCTCAAGTAGAAGTAAATCGCTTTTTGAAGCAATTTGAAAATGCATCAAAAATAGCAAAGAGGTTTTCTGGTAAAGAAGGCCTAAAGGGGCTTGGAAATTTACTAAACCAAGCCAAAAACTCTCGCCCTAATTAAATGGCTTAAATTTGGCTACGAGCGTGGCTAAATTTAAGCCTATTTAAAAAACAGAAGGAGAAATATAATGGCAACAGTAGTAAGACTAACGAGAATGGGACGCAAGAAAAAACCTTTTTATCGTATAGTCGTAACGGATAGCAGAAAAAGAAGAGACGGCGGCTGGATAGAGTCGATCGGTTACTACAACCCGATGGTTGAGCCTGAGGTGGTAAAATTTGACGCTGAGCGCTTGGCTTATTGGAAGGGCGTTGGTGCGAAACTTAGCGATAGGGTTGCAAAAATAACCAGCAAATAATTAAAAATGGTAGAAAATTTTTTACTTGAATATGCTAAGCTCATCGCCGATTTTCCTGAAAAAGTGAAACTCGAGCGAGTCGAGCTTGACGAAAATTTTGCCGAGCTGATAATTTACGCCGATAAAGTCGATACTGGCAAACTTATCGGCAAAGACGGCAGGATGATAAACGCGATAAAGACCGTAATCGTAGGCTATAAAGCCAAAGATGCGACGTCATACCGCGTTACGGTAAAGCCTCTTGAATGAGTTTATAGAAGTCGCGCTGCTTGGCAAAACTGTAGGACTAAAGGGATTTGTCAAGCTTCACAATAAAGGTGACTTTCCTAGCCAGTTTAAAAAAAATGCTATATTTTGCGATAAAGACGGTAAAGAACTTGTCGTAAAAAGCTACAATCACACAAACGATACTATCTCTTTTTGCGGCTTTGAAGATATAGATAGTGCAAAAACTCTTACAAATAAAACAATCTACACCACAAAAGAAGAAACTAGAAAAAACTGCAAACTAAAAAAGGGCGAATTTTTCTATTTTGATGTCATCGGTTGCGAAATTTATGAGAATAACCAAAGGCTGGGTGAGGTAGAGGATATAGATGCAGTCGGGGCAAATCATCTATTTCTCGTAAAAACCGATGAAATTTTGATTACCAAAGGACTAGAAAAAAGTTTTTATATTCCATACATCGACATTTATGTAGAAAAAGTCGATGTGGAAAATAAAAAAATCTATACCAAGAATGCTATCTTGATTTTAGAAAATTCCTGATGAAATTTACCTTTGTTACGCTTTTTGAAAGCCTTGTGCGACCCTACTTCCAAGATAGTATTTTAGGTCGTGCCGTAAAAGAGAAATTTATTTCAATTGATTTTTTAAATCCTCGGGATTTTAGCGCCGATAAACATAAAAAAGTAGATGATTATATGGTTGGCGGCGGTGCGGGCTTACTCATGACGTGTCAGCCTTTTGATGATACTTTAAATTTTTTATTGAAAAATGAGCCAAGAATCCATACTATTTTTCTCGCGCCTGCCGGGAAAAAATTTGCTCAAAACGATGCTAGACGCCTAGCCAAAAAAGAACACGTCTGCCTAGTTTGCGGTAGATATGAAGGTATAGACGAGCGCATAATAGAAAAATACGCGGATGAAATTTTTTGCATAGGCGATTTTGTGATGACCGGAGGGGAACTGGGCGCGCTTTGCATTGCCGATGCGATTTCTCGCAATATCGACGGCGTTTTAGGAAATAATCAAAGTCTTGAAGTTGAGAGTTTTGAAGGTGATTTGCTCGAAGCCCCTTCTTTTACGAAACCCAGTGATTACAAAGGCTCGGATGTGGTTTCAGCGTTTTTAAAGGGAGACCATGCTAAAATCAGAGCTTTGAAAAATAATATGGCGTTCTTAAAGACTAGGTTTTTTCGTCCGGATTTATACCGAAAATTTGAGTCGCCTACTAAGGAAAAAACATGAGAAATAAGTATATCGAGGCGTTTGAACAAACTCAAATAGCTCAAAAGTCTGTGCCTGATTTTCGCGCTGGAGATACTTTACGTATAGCTATCCGCATTAAAGAAGGCGATAAAACTAGAATTCAAAATTTCGAAGGTATCTGTATAGCAAGACGCGGTAGCGGAACAGGCGAAACGTTTATTATTAGAAAGATCGGCGCAAACAGCGTAGGCGTAGAGAGAATTTTTCCTATCTACAGCGAGAGCCTAGAGAGTATAACCGTTCTAAGACAAGGTCGCGTGCGCCGCGCTAAGCTATTTTATCTACGCGATAGACGCGGTAAAGCTGCTCGCATTAAAGAGCTTAAAAAATAATTTTACTCCTTGCAAAAGTCTAGTTTTAGGCTTTTGCTCACTACCTATCTTTCTTAAATTTCAAAAATCGCTTAATTAAAATCAATCCTTTTATTTAAATTTAGAGTTACAATACTGTTATTATTTTATAATAAAGGTTGTAAATGGAAAAAATAGTATGGCAAAATAGTATATTTGACGGTGTTACCGTCGCTAAGCTTTTTGATGGTCCGCATAGCAAGGAGATACGTATAAATTTAGAAAAAGGTGCCGAAATGAAAGAGCATAAGGCACCTGGGGCGATAATGGTTCAAGTTTTAAGCGGAAAAATAGATTTTAGCGTCAGTGAAGATTCTACGATAATGAACCCACTTGATATGATTACCCTTGACCCAAACATTCCTCATGCACTCATTGCACTGGAAAATAGTATCGTAAGACTTAGCTTAAGCAAAAATGACGATGTAAGTCGAGTATTCAAGGTTTTAAAATCTTTAGGTATAAGCTTTTAGGCATTAAAATTCGCCAAACGCTTAAGCATAGCGGGCGCGAAAATCATCGGCACCAGCGCGCGCACGATTGACGTCGCCGAAGACCGCAAGAAATTTAGCGAATTTATCTCTAAAATAGGCGTCAAACAGCCGAGAAACGACACGGCGACAAGCGAAAAAGAGGCGTTAGAAAAGGCTGCGGCTATCGGCTATCCGGTACTCGTGCGCCCTAGCTACGTACTTGGCGGCCGCGCGATGAGACGGGTGCATAGCGACGAGGAGCTACGACTATATATGAGCGAGGCGGTCAAGGTCAGCAACCACTCGCCCGTACTAATCGATAAATTTTTACAAGACGCCGTGGAGCTTGACGTAGACGCGATCAGCGACG
>CAUQCZ010000122.1:0-4364 GCA_963516335.1 uncultured Campylobacter sp.
GGCCCCCCCCGGGGAGGGCACCCCGGGGCCCCTCCCCCCAAACCCCCCCCCAAAACCACCAAAAACAAAAAACAACCAAACAACAACCACAACACCCCCCCCAAAACCCACCCCAACCCCCCCCACCCACCCCCCCCCCCCCCCCCCCACCCCGCGGGGCGCGCCACAAATTTACCCAAAAGCGCTCTTTTGACAAAGCCGATTTAAAAGCGGCAAATTTAAAAAGGCGCTACAAAAGCCCTCGTAAATTTACCCAACGAAGCGGCAAAGCTCTAAAATCGGCGGCAAATCAAGAAGGCAAAATTTAGCGAGTTTAAAAGTTTAAATTTATACCGCTAAAACGCGCCCCCTGTCAAAGCTCGTCCGCTAAGCCTTGAAACTCGCTAAATTTAGGGAGCAAATCAGGATTAACCTAGTTTTTGCTAAAGCCTTGGCTGCCAGCGCTCTAGGCCGCTAGCCGCAAATGCAGCAGCCGCGCCCTCCTCGCCTCCGTCCGTATCGATCAGGCGGTAGCCTAGCTCAAGAGCCGTCTCTAGCGCGTTTTGATCCTTTGAACCGTCAAATTTATCTGCGCTAAGCCAGGTAATCGGCATCAAAATTCTATTATTTAGCGTGAGATAGGGCGTCATGGCGGCAAGCTTCTCGCCGAGGTTTCTCGTGCCGCTTAGGTATACGCCGTCCGTCAAATTTGCCGCACTAGTCTTGCAAGTCTGCTCGGCAAACAAATTTACTCCCGCAGCAAGCCCAGCCACGCAGGTCGCAGCAACCTTTATGAAGTCTCTTCTTATCATTTTCGCCCCGTATTTGATTTATCGGTTGCTGCGCCAAATTTACAAGCCGCGCGCCCAGCAAATCGTACCGCGCCCAAATTTATTTAAAATCACGGAAATCTAAATTTGAGTTACGCCAAACGACGCTCGAAAAGCCGCATTTAAATTTATCCAAATACGGCCGAGTAGAAATTTCGCGCCCGCTAAACGCAGCCAAAGAGCAAAAGTCAAATTTAGATCTCAAACGCGCACGAGCTTGGCTGTCCGCCTTCAAATCCCTTTTTAAACCACGTCATGCGCTGCTTTGACGAGCCGTGCGTGAACGAATCCGGCGTCACGCGACCTTGGTATTTCTTCTGTAGCGCGTCGTCGCCTATCGCACTAGCGGCATTTAGCGCCTCCTCGATGTCGCCGTCTTCTAGCACGTTGTAGCGCCCCATGTAGTGCGCCCAGACGCCCGCATAGCAGTCGGCCTGCAGCTCGACCTTGACTTGCAGCGCGTTTTGCTCTACCGGGCTTTTCGTGCGCGATTTTAGCTCGTTTATTTTACCGAGCGTGCCTAGTAAATTTTGCACGTGATGTCCGACCTCGTGGGCGATCACGTACGCCTGCGCGAAGTCGCCCGCGGCTTTGTATTTAGCCTCCAGTTCCTCAAAAAAACTAAGATCCAGATAGACTTTTTTGTCCGCGGGGCAGTAAAAAGGCCCCGTCTGTGAGCTCGCCATGCCGCACGCGCTAGAGACCGCGTCTCTAAAAAGCACCAAACTAGGCTCCTTGTACTGCGCGCCGCCCGCCTTAAACACCTTGCTCCACACGTCCTCGGTCTGCGCCAGCACGGCTGAAACGAAGGCGACTTTTTCTTTTTCTTGCGGGCTATCTAACGCCGCTCTTTGACCGCCGGTACTGCCGCCATCAAGCAGCGCGAGAGGATTAAAGCCCATAAAATACGCCACTGCGCCGATAACCAAAACCACGCGGCCGATGTTTGAACCCAGTAAAAATCTGATAATCGGTATGAGCGCGCCCAGCGAGCCCATGCTGTTTACGCTGTTTTGCCGTCTATCCTCGACGTTGTCGCTTCGTCTGCTGTCTTGCCATTTCATTTTTACTCTTTCATTTTGGATTTTGCGTTTAAATTTAGCTGCAGGTTTGCGCTATTTTTTGCCACTTGGAGCTAAATTTACGGCGCATTTTAGCGACTATTTATAAATTTATCGCTTTACTGCGCGGGCTAGTTTAAATTTAACTATAAAATTTGAGTTAAAACAAAGCAAAACGGCGCGATACAAAAAGCTAGCGCTAGCCAAATTTGGAGTTTTAAATTTAAAATCTCGTCTTAAATCCGTTCAAAATTTTCACCAGTAAGATACCAAAAACTATACCGATACCGTCCGCGACGATATCTAGCAGGCTGAAATAACGATTTGGCACAAATGACTGCGCTACTTCTATCTGTATGCCGTAAGCTAGCAAAATAGTAACCTTTGCGCCCAAATTTAACCTAGAAAAGCCAAAATGCAAAGTAACGTAAAGCGCGGCGAATGCGATGAAATGATTTGCCTTATCCCAGCTGTTTTCGATGAGTTTTATCTGCGCGGGCGTGAGGGCGAGGTACTCTATCGCTATCAAAAATATAAAGAAAAATGCGGCGGAAATTTTGGAAAGATTCATGGATTTTAAGGGGTTATTTTAAACGAGAAGCGCCACTTGGCGCTTCTAGATTTATTCAAATTTGACTCTACATCTTGTCTTTTGCGGCGATGCCCATTAGCCCCAGAGCCGTTTTTATCGAGAGCGCGACGACGGCGAAAAGCTTTAAAAGCTCGTCTTCGTTCTCGCTGCCTACGACGCGATTTTCGTTGTAAAATTTATGAAAATTCGCAGCCAGGCTCTTCAGGTAGTCGCAAATTTTATTTACCGCGCGCGTGTTAAAGCTATCGACTAAAACATCGTTTAGCGCAAGCGCCTCAAATAGTAAATTTTTGCCGTCTTCGTTAAAATTTGCAAATTTAACGCCAGCAACATCGGCGACGTTTTTGCCCGCTTTTGCGAAAATTTGATTGATCCTTGCGTGTGCATAGTTGATGTAAAATACCGGGTTTGAGCTGTCCTCGCGCTTTAGCTCGTCCACGTCAAACTCCAGGTGCGTGTCGCAGCGCTTGCTAAGAAACATAAATCTAAGCGCCTCATAGCCGATCTCCTCGACCACGTCGCTCATCAGCACGACGTTGCCCGCGCGCTTGCTCATCTTGTAGGCTTCGCCGTCTTTTAGCAGGCTCACCATCTGTGAAAGTATGATCTCGAGGCGATTTTCGTCGTATCCAAGCAGATGCAGCGCGGCCTTCATACGCGCGATATAGCCGTGATGATCAGCGCCCCAGATGTTGATGCAGCGATTAAATCCGCGCCTAAATTTATCGTCGTGATACACTACATCGCCGGCTAGATACGTGCCGCGACCGTCTTCGCGCACGATGACACGGTCTTTTTCGTCGCCTACTTCGCTTGATTTTAGCCAGATTTTACCCTCGCTCTCGTAGATACCGCCCTCGTTTTTTAGGCGTTCTAGCGTAAGCGGGAGCTTGTCATAGTAGCTCTTTTCGCTAGCCCAGTTCTCGATGAAAATTTGCGCGGCGGCTAAATTTTGCTTGATCAAAACCAGCACCTTATCCTTGCCAAACTCGGCGAGTTCTAGATTTCGACCCTCGTCGTAAAATATCTCTTTGCCGAATTTCTCTAGCGCTTCTTTTGCGATAGGCTCGATGTAGTCGCCGCGGTAAAATTTCTCCGGATACGCCACGTTTTCGCCGAATAAATTTTCGCGCGCCCAAAGCGATATGGACGTGCCTAGAAGCTCGATTTGATTGCCTGCGTCGTTGATGTAGTATTCAGTCGCGATATTTTCGCCGATGTGAAGCCCGACGCGAGCTAGCGTATCGCCAAAAACCGCGCCCCTAACGTGCCCGATGTGAAGCGGACCGGTCGGGTTTGCGCTGACGTACTCGAGCAAAATTTTCTCGCCGCTCGTTGCGCCGCCTTTTGCGAATTCGCTTGGATTTGCGAGGCTAGCTGAAGCAAATTTATCTAAAAATGCAGGCTTTAGTTTAAAATTTATATATCCGTTTAGAGCCGTAGCCTCAAAAACTTCGCTATTTTCAAATTTAGACGCTAGCTCGGCGGCGATGGCTACGGGGGATTTTTTGAGCTGTTTTGCTAAGCTAAAAGTAGGCATCGCATAGTGCGCCAAGCCCTTATCTTTTGGCTTTTCCAGCGCAAAGTCAAAATCGATAAATTTTTTTATTTCGGAAATTACTAATTCTTTCAATGCTTCGCCTATGCAGTTTTTACCGTCTCGTCAGCCTTGGTTTCGCTTTGGCTAGCCTGTTTTTCCTCTACTTTTTGCGTTTCTGGCTTATCTTCGGATTCCATTTCTGATTTAAACGTCTTTATGCCTTTGCCTAAACCTTTTGCTAGTTCCGGTATCTTTTTAGCCCCGAAAAGCAAGACTATAATCGCCAAAACAACTAGCCAATGACCCATACTCATCGAACCCATTTTTTCTCCTTTGATTTTCGTGATATTATCATAAATTTA